>CALFPI010000209.1 GCA_937919035.1 uncultured Gemmatimonadaceae bacterium | reverse complement strand
GAACCCCGGTCGCCAGAATGAAAATCTGGTGTCCTAACCGTTAGACGATGGGAGCAAAATCAGACCGGTAAAGTTACCTGCGTCTGTGAGCATGCGCAAGACGGACTAACCGAAGGCAGACAGGTCCGGCCGGGTCAAATGCCACTCCGTGGTGGCCTCGTACGCCCGTGCCAACTGCAGGAGCCGGGCTTCCTCGTACGGGCGACCGATCAACATCAGGCCGATGGGCAGTCCATCCTCGGTAAAACCGCACGGCAGGGAAATCGCGCACAGACCCAGTAGGTTGGCTGCCGCCGTGTTGCGCAGACACATACCATTCACCCGTTGGTATTCCGGGCCGCTGTCGTCGCAGTCATCCACCGCTGGCGCCGCAAAAGGTGTTGTTGGCACGAGCAGCACATCGATGTCGGCCATGGCGCGAGCGGCATCGTGTTGCAGCACATCGCGGAACCGTTTGGCTGTCAGATACTCTACGGCAGAAACATCAAAGCCAGCCACCATACGCTGGCGCACGATCGGGTCGAAGTCCTCGCCGCACTGCTGCAGCAGGGAGCCGTAACTGACGCAGGTTTCCACGGCTGTCAGATTCTTGAAGGCCCGCAGTTCGGCGAGGCGATTCAGCGGATCCAATGTTACTTCGTCGACATAAGCACCCAGTTCGGCAAACACTCGTGCCGTCGCCCGTACGGCGGATTCTACCTCAGGCTCCACGTCATCCCAGAAATACTCCCGTGGGATACACAGGCGCGTGCCGCTGATCTCGGCTTCCACATCTTCGACGGGAACGAAAGGTGGTGCGCTCCACGTGCCGCCGTCGTATGGATCGGCGCCGGCAATGATGTTGTACAGCAGTGCGGCATCCGTGACGCACCGTGCCATGGGGCCAATGGAGTCAAGGGTCGGGTCCAGGGGCAGAGCTCCGGCACAACTGACTCGGCCAAAGGTCGGCTTGAGTCCGACAAGACCACAGAACGAGGACGGGACCCGTACGGACCCACCCGTATCACTGCCCAGAGCGATGGAGGCGAGGCCAGCGGCAACAGCGACGGCAGAGCCGCTGCTCGATCCTCCCGGCAGTCTGTGCACCTCGAGATCCCACGGATTCCACGGAGTCCCGTAGTGGTGGTTGATGCCGGCGCCGCCAAAGGCAAACTCAACCATGTGTGTCTTGCCAAGCAGGACGGCACCCGCTTCGAACAGGCGGCGCGCAACCGTGGCGTTTCGTTGGGCCACATTGTCATGCAGGAGGATGGAGCCGCCTGTCGTAATCAGCCCCTCGACATCGAACAGGTCCTTCAGAGCGACAGGGATCCCATGCAAGGGTCCGCGGTGATCCCCCCCGGCCAGCGCCGTCTCTGCCGCCTGCGCCATGGACATTGCCCGATCCTCCGTGACGGTCATGTACGCACAAAGCGTCTCGTTGTGCGTGCTGATCCGATCGAGATACGTCCTGGTAAGCTCCACCGGTGAGAGTTCGCGGCGAGCGATGAGGCGAGCCTGCTCATGCAGAGGCGTGAAGGCGAGATCATCCGGATTCATAGGGCGCTCTCCTGTCTTCAAATGGACCGATGTCGCGCAGGGCGCGTGCAGACCGTCTCGTCGCCTCTTCTGCGCCACCCAGCCCTGCGGACGCCTGATGTACCGTGATGTAGCCGTTGTATCCCTGTCGATCCAACTCATCGAGAATGCGAGCTACATCAAGGCTGCCCTCCTCCCACAGGGGACACTGATCGAAGCGAACGGCGCCCCGACACCACGTGCGCACGCTGTCCGCACCGTTGACGCTGATGCGTTGATTCTGCAGGTAGACGTTGAAGATCCAGGGATACAGGGCTTCCAGTGTTTCACCGGCGTACGGCTGCCCACAGAGTTCGAGGTTTGCTGGTTCATAGATGAGACCGAAGTTTGACCGACCGACGCTGCGCAGCACTTCCAGCGTCTCATCCACAGTCTCGAACAGTGATTGCGTGTGACTCTGGTGGGCGACGCGCATGCCCCGCTCCTGGGCGATGTCGGCCGCTGTGCGGGCCCACTCAATGTCATCTGCGGTCTTCATGCAGATGCGCAGCAGGTCGCAATCGAGATCATCGGCCAGGTCCAGATACGCCTCGATGTTGCGCAGGGCCGCCGGCCCCTCCTTCGAGTTTTCCGGAATGGCAAAATCCCCGGTCACCATCGACACCGCGAGATTGTGCGCAGCCAGCGTGGCCGCTGCGGTGCGAACCTTGTCGCGGCTGTCATCCACACCTACCTGTGAGGCCCGCATACACAGGGCGTAGTAGCCCTCGCGCTCGGCGATCTCTGCGAGGTCTTCCAGATCGACCGTCGCCTCTCGCTTGTCGCTGAAACTCTCGGCGACACGTGTCGACAGGGAAAGTTTCATCGCATCAACTCAGCTGTCTGAATCCGGCATAGCCACTAGCGTCCTCTTCACCCTCGACGCCGCCCTCCGGGAAGTATTCCGACCAACGCCGACTCACTCTTTTGACCGTATCGGGATCGGCGATCAGCTCATCAGGGTATCCTGGCTTCATGCGGCAGTCAAAGACGATGGGGGCCGCGAGGATTTCATGGTGGCGATGCAGGCGCGATCCAGCGGCATGGATGTCTGCAGCAGGTTCGAACCGTGTGAAGGTGCTCCACAGGAAGGATACCGTCCGCTCCACGACCCGGCTATCGTCGACGAGAAATACCAGGGGCCAGTCGGCGATGCGGGCGTCGGTCGCCAGCGTCCGTGCGTATCCGGGATCCTGAGAATATGCAGGCCCGGTCACGGCCAGCGCGCCGGCGCAGTAGGCAGCGACCTCGACAGCACCACCGGGGAGATCACCGCGAAACTCATGCGGCAGGTCCCGTACTGGGTCACCGACGCCGAGAAGAATGCCTTTGCTGCCTTCATTCACCGCGGGACCCGAATAATCGAGGCTGTCCATGGCAAGGTTGGCGAGGATGAACAGGTCTGTCTCGAACTGACAGCGGGCCAGTACATATGGCAGTACCTGACGGAAATCGCGCTGATCGATGCCGGGATCATCGAGCACGATGAGGAACTTTGTCAAAGCCAGCTGTCCACCATCTTCGCCGAGGATACGGAAAGCGAATTTCATCGCCTCGCGTTTGTAGCGCTCGCGCACGATGATGGAGGACAAGGAGTGGTACCCCGTCTCGCCGTAACTCCAGATCGAATGGATCGAAGGCATGACAAGCTTGCTCAAGGGTGCCATCAGATCCTGGATGTAGTTTCCCAGCCACAGGTCCTCCTGTGGCGGCTTACCGACGACGGTGGCGGGAAAGACCGCATCCCGGCGATGGAAGACGCGCTCTACCTGCAGGTAGGGGTAATCATGTTGCAGTGAGTAGTAGCCGAAATGATCACCAAAGGGGCCCTCGGGGCGCCTGAGGTGGGGCGGCACTACCCCCTGGATGGCGAATTCCGCTTCGCCAACGATGGCATGGGGGTGACCTTCGACACTTGTACGACGCAGGCGTTGGCCCTGCAGCAACGAGGCGAGTACGAGTTCGGGCATGTCCTCGGGAAGCGGGCCGATGGCGGCCAGCATGAGCGCCGGCGGTCCACCCACCATCAATGTTACGGGCAACGACTCGCCACGTCGCTCGGCGACGTCATAGTGAAACCCACCGCCCTTCTGAATCTGCCAGTGTACACCCAGGGTCCGACCGTCGTAGCGTTGAATACGATACATGCCAAGATTGTGGTGCCCCGTCTCCGGGTGCTCCGTGTAGACCAGTGGCAGGGTGACGAAATGGCCGCCGTCTTCCGGCCAGGTTCGCAGCAGCGGCAGCCGGGTCAGGTCTGGTTCAGCCTGGCGACAGGCAGTAACGGGTGCACTGGGAACGCCCTTCAGGCCGACGCGAAGCGCCTCGCGTGCCAGTCCGCGGTGGCCCCACAGCTTGCCAACAGACAGGGCCGGCAGCTCCTGTGCCAGCGTCACGAGCTCGCGAATGAAGCGGCCCGGGCGCGGTCCAAAAGCCAGGTCCACCCGCTTCGGTGTGCCAAAGAGGTTGGTTACACAGGGGAAATCTGCGCCCTCGACATTGCGGAACAACAGGGCGGGGCCCCCAGCGGCGATCACCCGTCGGTGGATCTCAGCGAGTTCAAGATCAGCGCTTACCGGGGCATCGATCTCGATGATCTCACCCTCATGGCGCAGCAGGTCGAGGTAGGCTCGAAGATTGATCACGGCAGATTGTCGAGGGAGGCACGGCAAGAAGTCGAAGCGCCCGTGAACCTACATAAGCCGGCGGTGGCGGTAAAGCATCGCCAGCCGCTACTTCGCGACACCGGTGCCATTGCTCGCAATCGGGTCCATGGAAATCGTCAACAGATGATCCAGCCGCTGGAAGCGATCGGTGGACAACAAAGGTTCCTTGTGCAGCCAGTAGCCCTTGTCACGGTACCAGCTAACGGGATCCATACATCGACTCTTATTTCAGGTTAGGCAGGTGGCCCCCCAGGGCACCCACCTGAGGCCGGCGTCGCTGGGTCGGCCCCGTCAGGGAGTACTCCTCTTCCCGTAACTGTCGGCCGATGATCTGTTCCACAGCCAACAGGAAGCGCATGCGCACGTAAGCATTTGGCTCCCCGAGATGGTCTGTGATCTGCGGCAGCGCCGCCCGTCCCAGAGGCGAGCGTGCATAGGCGCCGGCAGCGACGGTACGCACCATAGGCACCGGGTGTTGCAGCCAGGCAGCACCGGCGGGGCGCTCGAGATCGTCACCGAACAGGGGTGCCAGCGCTTGTGGTAGCACAACCCGGGTTCCCCAACCGAGGGCCAGTTCCTTCTGTGTCCAGGCAAGAGATCGGTCGAGATGGCAGAGATTGCAGGCATTGGGCATTCCCGTTGCCAGTATCTCGGGCTCGCCGGGAGAGGAGATTCGGTGGGAACGGTTGTATCCGGTGAAGCCCTGGACGATTCGTGGCATATGGCAGTCCAGGCACGACGTTGTGCCGCCGTCGTGATGGCTGTGGGCGCGGGCCTTCGCTTCCACCCGCAGGTCTGCATGACACTCGACACATGCTGCTATGTGTTCCGGTCGGTCGGCGGCGCCGGCTCGCGGCCCGGCGATATGTGTGTTATGACACATCGTACAACGAATGGCACCGGCACATGCGCCATGGTCCTGCTCGATGGCCTCCATGGAGTTGACACTGGCCGAGCCATCCGGCCAGTTGTCCGGGGCACCGACACCAGAGTGGTGACACTGTCGACAGATCGAATTGATGACGATGGGATTGCCGCGCGCGCCCTTGTGATCCGGGGCCCAACCGGCGAGCAACGGGTGTGTGGGAACAAAGCGGATGGGTGTGGTTCCATCGACGGCGTGTTCGCGGCCGCCGAAGTGGCAACTCTCGCAACTGATGCCGACAGTGACAAAGCGCTCCGGGGGCAGGCGCTCTGCCGTCAATCGGTCCCAGTCACCGGCCTCTTGCGCCAGGCTTGCCACCACGGCTCGGCTCAGGGTGCCAGGCGCGAAACCGGAGACCATGCCGTCTTCGGCAAAGAGCCGATACAACCTCATGTCGTAGGGGTACGTATTGTGGCAACGGGCACAACGTTCATTGAATGGGACCCGCTCTACCACAAAAGGGTCATGCCGGAGACTGCCGTCGGGCAGGTATTCTGAGCCCGGGTACTCGGTTGGTTCCATGTAGCTCTGTGGCAACCAGCGATGACGATCTATGGACCACGAAAAGCGGATCCGATTCTCTTCAGCGTAGAGCGGATCCGTTGCCGGCTCTGGTCCCAGAACCTGTACGCCGACGTAGTCCTGTTCGTAGCGCGAGCCGATCACCCGCGTCACGTGGATGCGGCGGAGCAGCTTCGAACCGTCGAAGTAGTCAACATAGAAGTCATCATCCTGGCGCCGGAAGACCGCGCGTCGCCCGCCGTAGTCGACATAGGCTCCCGAAAAGTCACCGAGAATCGCCTCGGGGCTGGCGAGTTGATTCATGCGGCTGTGTGGATGCTGCTTCCAGTTCTCGTAGTTCTCGATATGGCAGCTGCCGCACTCTTCCGGCCCGACGTAATCCTCTCTTCGTATGTTGCTGTAGCCCTCTGCCGAGGCTTGTGGCGACGCCAGCTCTGGCCCCCGCGCAGGATCGGGGGCCGCCTCGATATGCCCGACAGCCAACAGAATCAGGAGAGACACAACAATCACGCGGACTCCATGGCCAGGTGGGAAATCGAACGGGATTGACACACAGGAGGGTTGGAGCCATCCTGCGGCGTCAAAGATACGCCGCGAACCCTCAAGGAAGCTCAGATGACGTACACGCATTTCGAGGCGCTGGTGATCGGCGGTGGCATCGTCGGCCGATGTGCTCTCTATCACCTGCAGCGCCAGGGACTGTCGCGGGTTGGCCTGGTGGAACGTTTCGGTCTGGATCATGCTCGAGGCAGCTCGCACTCACACTCGCGCATCACACGATCCGCCTATGTCAATGCCGGTTATGTCCGCCTCATGCAGGTCGCCCACGGTCAGGAGTGGCCGCGACTGGAGGCGGATGCCGGAACAAAACTGATCCTGCCTGCGTCGGGGTGTTTCTTCGGGCCAGCTGGTGGCAAGTTCGACGACTACGCTCGAGCCGTCATCGAGGCGGGTGTCGATTGTGATGTCCTGGCCGTCGGTGATGCCCGGAAACGATTCCCATTCAGCGAGATACCCGGACCGAAAAGATCCACGCCGATCGGGTCATACTCTGTCCGGGGCCCTGGGCGGTCGAACTGCTTCCCTTTCTCAGCAAGCGCCTGCATGTCACTCGGCAGACGGTAGGATATTTCACTCTGGCTGGCAGGGCCGAAGATTTCGAAGTGGGTCGCTTTCCCGTGTGGGGCAATCTGGGGGCATCTGCGGATGAGGTGTTCTATGGCTTGCCTGCCTTCGGGCGCGAGGGGATCAAGATCGCACGACACATTGTTTCCGGTGCGACAGACGACCCCGATCTGTCACCCGATGAAGTTTTGGCGGCGGCGGTCGAGCCTCTGCGCGAGTTCATCGCCCGGGAGTTTGTGCCATCCGTGGAGCGTTTCGTCGGCGCTGAGCATTGCCACTACACGAATACAGCGACCCAGGACTACATCCCTGACCTGCATCCCGACAACGAGCAGATCGCCATCGGCGCCGGCTTTTCCGGGCACGGCTTCAAACTCGCCCCCGTCAGTGGTCGCATTCTGGCGGAACTGGTGACGCAGGGCAGCAGTTCCATCGCCGAATTCGAAGCCATGCGTGACACGTTTGCCATTGGCGGCCCACAGCCCTCGCGGTAGACAATATCCCGGAGGATGGCGTCTCTTCACCGGTGCTACGTGCCGCACCTTTCCTTGACAGGCCTCCCCCCGGCAGCGAATCTAGCCGTCTCCTACCACGATCAGAAGGGTCAACTCCATGGCAGACAACAACAAGGACACTTTTGGTGCGCGCACCACGGTGACCGCCGGCGGCGCTCAGGGCACCGTCTACCGCATCCAGAAACTGGAAGAGGATGGCATCGCCGATGTTTCCCGGCTGCCCTACTCCATCAAGATCCTGCTCGAGGCGGCCCTGCGGCAATGTGATGGTTTCGAGATCACGCGCCAGGACGTGGAGCGCATCGCCCGCTGGAGTCCTGAGACAGCCGGCAAGGAGGAAATTCCCTTCAAGCCGGCGCGTGTCGTCATGCAGGACTTCACCGGCGTGCCCGCAGTCGTCGACCTGGCGGCCATGCGTGATGCCATTGTTGAGCTTGGTGGCGACCCCAAGGCAGTGAATCCACTGATTCCTGTCGATCTGGTCATCGACCACTCCGTACAGGTGGACTACTACGGGCTGAAGAAAGCCCTGGAATTGAACTCCGAGCGCGAGTTTGAGCGCAACCGGGAACGGTATGAGTTCCTGCGCTGGGGCCAGGAGGCCTTCGATAATTTCAGTGTCGTGCCGCCGGCGAATGGGATTGTGCATCAGGTGAATCTGGAGTATCTGGCCAACGTCGTGCAGGCTGTTTCCGCCCCCGAGGGTGACAACTGGTTGCCGGACAGCCTTGTCGGCACCGACAGTCACACAACCATGATCAACGGTCTCGGAATCGTTGGTTGGGGTGTCGGTGGCATCGAAGCCGAGGCCGTCATGCTGGGGCAGCCGATCTACATGCTGCTGCCCCATGTAGTGGGCTTTCGGCTCGATGGTGAACTGCCCCCCGGAACAACGGCAACCGACCTGGTGCTGACCGTCACACAGATGCTGCGGGCTCACGGCGTCGTGGGAAAATTCGTTGAGTTCTACGGTCCGGGACTGGGCAAACTGAGCCTGGCGGACCGGGCGACCATCGCCAACATGGCGCCGGAGTACGGAGCCACTGTGGGCCTGTTTCCGGTCGACGAAGAAACCCTGGCCTTCCTGCGTCGAACCGGGCGCAAACCGGCCGTCGTCGAACGTGTCAAAGCCTACATGGAAGCGCAGGGCATGCTTTATGATGCCGACAAACCGGAGCCTGTATTCAGCGAGACTCTTGGTCTCAACATGTCGACCGTAGTACCCAGTCTGGCGGGTCCGACGCGGCCACAGGACCGCATCGCCCTGACCGACATGAAGCCCGCCTTCAAGAAGACGTTGACCGAAACCTTCAAGCGCAAGGACGAGGGCCGCACCGTCCCGGTGGATCTGGGTGACAAGGGGCAGATCGAGTTGCCCGAAGGGGCGATCGTGCTGGCGGCGATCACGTCGTGCACAAATACGAGCAATCCATCCGTCATGCTTGGTGCCGGGCTGCTGGCGCGCAATGCGGTGGCTCGGGGACTGACCGTGCCCGCTTACGTCAAGACCAGCCTGGCGCCGGGATCCCGCGTGGTGACGCGTTATCTCGAAGCTGCCGGGCTCGATGGCGATCTCGAAGCACTTGGATTCCACACGGTCGGTTACGGCTGCACGACCTGCATCGGTAACTCCGGCCCCCTGCACGAGAACATCGAAAAGGCGATTGCCGACAACGATCTGGTCGTCTGTTCCGTACTGTCCGGCAACCGCAACTTTGAGGGGCGTGTGCACCCGCAGACGCGTGCGAACTACCTCGCCTCGCCACCCCTTGTGGTAGCCTACGCGCTGGCCGGCCGGGCCGATATCGACTTCGAAGTGGAGCCGATCGGCAAGGGGCCTGACGGCGATGTATTCCTGCGTGACATCTGGCCCAAGCAGGCAGAGATCCGTGAAGAGATCGATCGCTCCGTGCAGGCAAAGATGTTTGAAGAGGAGTACGGCAACGTGTTTTCCAGCAATGAGACCTGGAATCAGATCGCCGTTCCCGAAGGCGAACGCTACACGTGGAACGTGGCCAGTACCTACATCCGCCGGCCGACGTTCTTTGAAGGCCTGCAGCGTGAGGTCGGTGCCATCCAGCCCATTACCGGCGCTCGCGTGCTGGCACGTCTGGCCAACAGTGTCACGACCGACCACATATCACCTGCTGGATCGATCGCCATTGGCGGCCCGGCGGCGGAGTATCTCGAGGCCCATGGCGTCGATCGCCAAGACTGGAACAGCTACGGATCGCGGCGTGGCAATCACGAAGTCATGGTGCGCGGTACCTTCGCCAACATCCGCATTCGCAATGAACTGGTCCCCGGTGTCGAGGGCGGCTATACCCGCCACATGCCGTCCAACGAGCAGACCACGATCTACGAGGCCGGCGAGCGCTATCAGCGCGAGGGTGTCCCGACGATCATCCTCGCCGGTGCCGAGTACGGGACGGGGTCCAGTCGGGACTGGGCGGCAAAAGGACCCTTTCTGCAAGGTGTCAAAGCAGCCATCGCTGAGAGCTATGAGCGCATCCACCGGTCAAACCTGATCGGCATGGGGATTCTTCCTCTGCAATTCGCTGCCGGTGACACGCGCGACAGCCTGGGGCTGACAGGCGAGGAAGTCTTCGATATTGCCATCGGTGATGACCTGCAGCCCGGACTGCTTATCGAGGTGGTGGCGACAGGGGCCGCTGGCGAGCAACGTTTCCAGACCACCTGTCGTATCGACACACCGGTCGAACTTGAATACTACCGCAATGGCGGTATCCTGCAGACCGTTCTACGGCGCATGGCTTCGTAGCGATTCTCCCGGTCCCGACAGGTTGTCTGGGACTCGAAGCCTTGGGACTCGACGCCCGAGTATCTGCGGTACATCTTTACGGCCCCGGCACGGAAACCCGTGTCGGGGCCTTTGCATGATATGTCGATCGGAGAGCACGACACCATGAGCAGCAACGACTTCACTATCACGGCCATTGAGCGCTGGCGGCTCGATGTTCCCTTCCACGAGCGTTGTGCCCACACGGTCGAGATTCGTGTACCCGGCTGGTCGGTGGTTGATCTGTATCGAGTCACCCTTGCCTCCGGTGCGATGGGCGTCGGTGAGACGTTGGAGAACTACACGTGGGGCAAAATCGGCGACGACGGCGCGCAGCGGTATGTAAACCGAAACGCTTGGGAACTGATCTGGGACGATAGTCTGGGCGCTGGCCTGCAGATGGCATTGTTTGACGCTGTCGGCAAGACGGCTCGGGTCCCGGTCCATCGGCTCCTGGGGTCACAATTTCGTGAACAGTGTCCGGTGTCGTGGTGGGCGCAGGACATGGAGCCCAAGCTATGGGCCCGTGAAGCGGTGGCCGCAGAGGAACACGGATTCACGACGATGAAGGTCAAAGCGCGGCCCTGGTTTGACATCGAGGATCAACTCGAAGCGGTGACGGAGGCGACGTCCGATCACTTCCTGCTCGATGCAGATTTCAACGGGCTGCTTCAGGGAGTTGACGTGGCGGCGCCTCTGCTGAAGCGCTTGGAGGAGACCTTCCCGATCCTGGCAATCATCGAGTCGCCGATTCCGCAGGATGACGTCGCCGGCAACGCCGCGCTGCGCCGCAAGATCGCCAGTCCGATTGCCATGCACTTCGGTAGCCCACCGGTGATGACCGCCATTCGTGAGGGCGTCTGTGACGGCTTCGTGATCAGCGGCGGTGCTTCCCGTGTGATACGGGACGGCACCCTGGCACATCACGCCAAGATGCCCTTCTGGCTGCAGTTGGTTGGCACGGGTCTGACCACCATGTGGTCGGTACATCTGGGAGCGGTGCTGTCCCAGGCTCGGTGGCCGGCTATTCCCGGCGTGAACATCTACTCACACACCTTGCTCAAACAATTCCACATCAGCGGGGGACATGCGGCCGTTCCTGAGGGTCCGGGCCTCGGCGTCGAAGTCGACTGGGACGTGGTGGAGGGGTTTCGCGTCGATCCGGATTACAAGAAGCCACAGCCGCGGGAGATCCATACGATTTTCTGGCCGGATGGCCGACAGACCACCTATAGGGACGGCGGCTACCGAGAGGACTTTCTGGCCGGCAAGCTGCCCGTGTTCCTGCCGGGAATCCGTCTGGAGCGTCGCCTGGATGACGGTTCCGACGATTTCGACAACTCATGGACGGAGCTGTTCGGCTGAGCGGGAGAGCTACTCAGGGCGTCATGGGCGGAGTCAGCCGATGGCGTGTCGCAGCTCTGTTGGCTGTGCTGGTGCTGGCTGCTGGGCTGCGCGGTTGGGGGGTCTGGTCCGGGGCGTTGCTCTGGCATCCCGATGAGCTCTTCATGGTCATCTACCCGTTGGGCATGTTCAACGGTGACCTAAACCCTCACGTATTTACCTACCCGGGGTCTCATTTCTATCTGCTAGCCATTGTCTATTGGCTGCAGTACTTGCTGCAGACTGCTGCTGATGGCAGTGGGCTGTTGGAGTGGATTGCCCGATCCGGCCTGTGGGCGCCTGAGGCGACGAGAGATACAGCCCGATGGGTAAGTGTGGCGTATTCACTGGCCACCGTCAGCGTCGCCGGTCTGCTGGGAGGGGAACTGGCAGCCGGACGGCAAGTGATGGGTCGTTGGCGAGCCCTCACATCGACAACCGGACTGCTCACGGCGTCGCTCGCAGCGGTGAACGTCCTGCTCGTACGCCAGGCGCCGCTGGCAGGTACCGACACGTCACTGGCATTCTGGTTTGCTTGTGCTGCCCTGGCGGCGCTGCGACTACTGCGGTCAGATCGTCTCCTTGACTACGTGGTGGCTGGTGCCCTGGTCGGTATCTGTGCCGCAACCAAGTACCCGGGTGCTGCCGTTGCCGGGGGTGTCGTCACTGCCCACCTACTGGGAGGGCGCGGCCTTCTCGATCGACGCCTGTGGACGGCTGGTGCGGCATCGATCCTTCTGTTTCTGTGGTTGGCACCATACACACTGCTTGATTCCGGCACATTCTCCGACCACTTCCTTTTTCAGTTTCAGCATGCGTCCGAGGGGCGCTGGGGCTTGCGTCCCGGACCACTCTATCAACTGACGGTGACGCTCAGGCATGGCGTCGGATCATTGGCCTGGTTGGGGTGGCTCTGTGTCTGTGTCTGGGTGATCTACAGAAGGCCCGCACCTCAACTTGTCGTTCTGGTTGCCCTGCTCTCCGGCTACTTCGCGGTGAACTGGGGCGAACTCGTCTTTGCTCGCTACGTTCTGCCTCTCGTGTCTCTGCAGCTGGCGCTCCTGGGAGACGGCATCGTGCGCTACTGCCGCTACCTCGCAGCCACGGACCGTTTGCCGCGTCAGTGGCTGTCTCCCGCCATGGTGGCCCTCTCGCTGGCCATTGTCGGTCAACCTGCCTACGGGGCCTGGCAGGTTGCCCGCCTCCAGGGCACACAAGACACGCGCACCGGCGCCCGCAACTGGATTGAAAGCAACGTCCCACCCGGCTCGGTACTGTGCAACTTCGGTGGTTGGGCGGGGGATCCCCAGATCAACACCTTCGAAAGCTTGTGGTGGCGTTTCAGCAAGTACACCGAGGCTTTCCCCGGGCAGGATCCGGCATGGCTGTGCACAACACGCAAGGACACGGACGCACCGTACTACTCCTTTGCGGTGCAGACGGCCAACGAAGAGCAGGCGCCAGGAAGGATCGCTCTCGTACATGAGCGTCGCTGCGGTTACGTGATCCTGCATGAGCACGCACTGCCGTACTCGCGTGTGGACTCGCTTCTTCGGCAGCGACTGGCGATGGAAGGGCAGCAGGTTGCGACCTTCGACCCCGGGGACTCTGGGGCTTCGGTCTTCGACCCAATGGATGCGTATTACATCCCTATCGCAGGCGAGTATCCGGCGTTGCCAGGGCCAAGGATTGAGATCTGGGAAATCCCTTCGTACCGCTCGCAGATACGGCCGCAGAGTGCATTGACCGTGTTGTCGCGGACTCTGTCATTGGCGGCCGACGCCAAGGCGAGCGAAGGAGATGTTGCCGACGCCCGAAAGGATCTGAAGAGCGCACTGGAGCTTGAAAGAGGCAATACACACGCACTGGAGACTCTGGCACGTATCGAAGAAAACGCCGGCAATCACAAGGCGGGCGTATCTGCCTGGCTGGCCATCCTTGACATCCTGCCGGAAGACCCCTCCGCACTGCAGGCACTGGCGGCGCTGAGCTCCCAAGCGGGTAATCACGAACAGGCCGTCGACTGGTACAGTCGGGCCCGGCGACAGCAGCCACATCATGCAAAACTGCTGAACAATCTCGCAATTGAGTACCGCGCGGCCGGACATGCCGACTCGTCAAGAACACTGTGGCAGGAGTCCCTGTCGCTGGAAGAGGACTATGCCGAGGCGCACTACAACCTGGGGACGTCGTATTACCTCGCAGGTGAACATGAGCGTGCCCTGCCCCATCTGCTTCGGGCCGTGCAGCTGGCGCCCGACAGTGTCAGATACCACAGCAATGCCGCCGCCGCCTACAGAGCTGCCGGCAGGCCCCTGCAGGCTGTGGAGCACTGGAGCGATGCCATCCGCATCGATCCGACCTATGTCGATGGCTACTTCAACATCGCCTTCACCCTGCAGTACGATCTGAAGAAACCGCAAGAGGCACTGCGCCACTGGGTCGCAGCGCGTGCGCTGGCACCGCAGGACGGCGACATCATCATGCACGCGACACAGGCGTTGCTTGATGTTGGACGCACGTCCGAAGCGATCATCTGGCTGCGCGGGTTTGTTGAACAGAACCCGCAACATCCGCAGCGACAACGATTGGAAGCTGCTCTTGAGACGATCACGTCGGCAGAAGGGTGACATGAGGCGTTCCGCACTGTCGCTGCTGGCCGTCGCCGCGCCGATTGTGGTTGCCGCCGCTCTACGTGGCTGGGGACTGGCACACGGAGAACTCGTCTGGCATCCGGACGAAATATTCATGGTGGTGATCCCCCTGGGTTTTTTTGGGGGTGATCTGAACCCGCACCAATTCCACTACCCGAGTGCTCATTTTTATCTGCTTGGAGCCGCCTACGGCCTCCTCTACCTGACAGATCTGGCCCGTGGCCTGACGGGCGGTCTCTATGAGTGGGTCGCTCTGCACGGCTTGTTCGAGATGGAGCGCCTGCGCGATCTGGCTCGCTGGGTGAGTTTTGCTTTCAGTGTCGGCACCGTGGGTCTCACAGGGATTGTTGCGGGCCGACTCGCTGGGCGCTCGGCAGCCGCGCTTGCTGCAAGCGCCCTGGCCGTCAGTGTGCTGCACGTACGCCAGGCCCAGATTGCCGGTGTCGATTCGGCCATGGCATTCTGGTTCGTCGCAGCCTTATGGGCCGCCCTGCGCTTGGCTGACGACGGGCGGCTGCGCGCCTATCTCCTCTGCGGCCTCTTCATCGGTATCTGCGCGGCAACCAAATATCCTGGCGTCGCCGCCGCAGGAGGCGTAATGGGAGCGCACCTGTTGGCGGGAGGATCGCTGCTCGATCGGCGCTTGTGGGCCGCCGGCCTGGCGTCAGCCGTGACCTTTGGACTCCTGTCCCCGTACGTCTGGCTCGATGCCGACACATTCTTGCGGCATTTCCGCTTCCAGATTGATCATGTTCAGACTGGTAACAGTCCCGTCTTTCTTCCTGTCTTCCACCACCTGTGGTTCAGTCTGCGTTACAGTCTGGGCGAACCAGGCTGGTTGATCATGCTGGGCATGATCTGCTGGGCTCTGCTGCGCCGCACGCGACAACTCGACATCATCCTGTGTGCCTTCGCCTGTGCCTACGCCCTGGTGAGTTGGGGTGAACTGGTCTTTGTGCGCTACGCCATGCCTCTGTTTGCCCTGCAAGCCATTCTGCTCGGTGTCGCCATGCCCATGGTCGCCACCAAACTGGCACAGTACCGTGGTCCCCGTCTGTTCTGGCTCGGTGTTCTTGCGGCCGTGACGCTGGCTTTGCCTACAGCGCGTGCCTTCCGTGTTGCCTCGATCTCAGCGGCCGCTGATACGCGTACGCAGGCAGCGCAATGGATGGCGCAACACGTTCGCTCCGGCAGTCGGTGCTGCAATTTCGGTGGCTGGGCGGGGGACGTGCAGGTCCGCACCTTTGAGCATCTGTGGTGGCTGCTCGTGCGTCACGAAGAGGCGTACGGACTGACCCGTCTTGAAGAGGTCGCGCCGCGCCTGCAGCCAGGGACCGTCGGGCGGCCGTACTACTCCTTCACAGCCGGTGGGGATCGGGCGGCCAGCGAAACCGGCAGTTGGGACCTGGTGGACGATGTCCAGTGTGACTACGTCCTGATCCACGATCACCCACTCCCATCCTCGCGCCTCGATTCGTCATTCGTGGCGCAACTCAAGGCACGTGGTCAGCGACTTGCATCGTTCCAACCCGGCCCCGGGGTCGACACAGCTGTGTTCGACGCAATGGACGCCTACTACATTCCCTTCGCCCATATGGACGGGATACAACGCCCCGGACCGGCCATCGAGATCTGGCATATCGACGGTCAACCACAGAGCCGGCGTCTAATACCTTCCGTCAATGAACGTCTGGCCACGGCACACGCCCTGCTGTCGATGAGTGCCGCCCGCGACAAAGACTGGCCGTTGGCGCTGCGAACTGTGCAGCATGCCTTCCGCTACAACCCGACAGGCCCACGTGTTGTTGAAGCGTGGGGCCAGCTCGCGAGTGAGTTGGGGCGTACGCAGGACGCAGTCGATGCCTTTCGTGAGTTGAGTCAACTGGAGCCGGAACACACAGATGGTCTTGAGGCACTGTCGAGGCTTCGGGAGCGGGAAGGGAACTGGGCCGAGGCCATCGTCACTCGTGCCGCAGCCGCTGCGCAGCAGCCACGCAGCGCCAGCGCCCGCTGGCAGTGGGCCCATGCCCTGGCGCAGGCGGGCCAGAATGGTGCGGCTCTGCAGGAGTTTCGCGAGGCGCTGCGCCTGGATCCGCAGAGCGCCAGAACCCGACATGCCATCGGCACCCTGCTGTTCCAGCTCGGTGAAACAATCGAAGCGGCTAAGCATCTGGATCTGGCGGTACTGTTGGCACCCGAGAATGCCGCCTATCATCTGGATGCTGGTGTGGCCCAAGAAAGACTCGGGCACGCCGATGTCGCCCTGCGCCTGTGGCAGCGGTCCGCAGAACTGAGCCCTGATCTGGTGAAGGCCCATCGCTACATCGCCCATGCAGCGCACGATCTTGGCGATACGACCCTGGCACTGGCGCATTGGCGCGCCCTGCGTCGGCTCGACACCAACGACGCCGTCGTTCTGGAAGGCGCGCGCGCTTTGCTGGATCTTGATCGAGCCTCCGAGGCTGCCGTCTGGGTAACGGATTACCTGGGTACTCGCACGGACACCTCCGCCGCAGAGTTGAGGAATGCCCTGCGAGCAACGCAGGGGCGTTAGCGAACCAGCCGCGAGATCTCCTTGAAATCTGCGGAGCCGGACTCGCGCAACCACTCAAACAGAAGCATCTCGGTCGACATCATTCCGGCACCCAGGCGCGCCATGCGCTGCAGACCCGCCTGACGATTGTCCACGGTGCGCGATGACACCGCATCCGCCACAACCTCCACGCGGTATCCCTCCGTCAGCAAGTCGCGGGCTGTTTGGTAGACGCAGACATGGCTCTCAATCCCGGCGACAACGACGGATTTTCTACCACTGTCCTGCAGGGCCTGCTGGAAACGGGGTGATCCACAAGCGCTGAAACTCGTCTTGTCGATGGGCTCAAGGTCAGCAAGGACAGCGGCGATCTCGGGGACCGTTGGCCCCAGGCCCTGCGGGTATTGTTCCAGCCACAGGATCGGGATCTTCAGGATGCGGGCCCCACGCAGCAGCATCAGCAGTTGGAGGTACAGCCGCTGCTTGTCATACATCAATTCCGCCAGTTTTCCCTGGACATCGATCAGGACCACGATGCTGTCTGCCGTCTGCAGCATGGGCTTATCCTTTGTCGAAGAGATCGCGCAGGCGGATGCGGATCATATCGATGGGATCCTGCACGAGGCAACGCAGGGGGCTGATCGTTGACCCCGGCGCATTGCGCCACTCCACCGGCTGGAAATACACAGGCAGGTCCAGGCGATGGGCGTAGTAGAAAATTTCCACATCGATGGTGCCGCCGTTGATGTGCGTGCGCGGGAAGATGGCCTGCACTGCGTCACGCGTGAAACACTTGAAACCGCACTGACTGTCGACAACGGCTTTGCGGAACACGATCAGATGGGCCAGCATCAGGAATCCCAGGCCGATGATGCGGCGGGACCGGCTCTCGCCCTCCTGGAAAGTACGAACACCGGCGACGACTTCGTACGGGCCATCGAGATACGGCAGGAACGCCTCGAGTTGTTCGATTCGCGTCGAATGATCGGCATCCATGAACAACACACGCTCACCGGCAGCCGCCAGACAACCGGTGCGGACGGCGGCGCCCTTGCCCTGGTTTGATGGCAGACGCAGCACACGCAGAGCGGTCCAGTCAGCGGCCAGAGCCTGCACACGTGCCACGGTATCATCACCACTGCCATCATCCACGACGATGACCTCGTAGGTCCGCCCACTTGCGTCGAGGTAGCGTCGACACTGCGAGAGCGTCACCTCGATTCGATGGCTCTCATTGAAGGCCGGAATCACGACCGACAGGTAGATGGTATCACTCATCGACTCGGCACCTCAGATACAGGAACGCCGCCGTCCGGGTCTGTCGTTCGACAGCGAAACCGGCCAGGTGCAATGTGTCAAACAGCTGTCTCCATTCGGTCAACCACCAGAAAATGGCGTCGTGCTCCTCGCGCAGTTGCTCACCAAAGCGTCGGGCCGATGCGGGATAGAGTGGACAACGCCACTGCAGTATGTGGAACAGTCCACGCAACCAGAAAGAACCCATGTGATCCAGTAAGTACAGGTGGCCGCCCCGCGTCAGGACCCGGCGGCATTCGGCGAGAAGGCGGCTGATCTCCTCAAATGAGCGAAAATGATGCAAGGAATGCAGGCACAAAATGCGCTCGAACGACAAGTCTGCAAAGGGCAGGTGGGTGCCATCTGCGACAATCTGTGCAAAGGGCTGCGGGTGGTCGTTGCCGTGCCGGGACGTATCAAGTCCAACAAGACCCCGATGGCCGTGCTGACTCAGTACCCGCAGGGCGTCGCCATGACCGCAGGCAATATCGAGCGTGCGCCCCGCGATCGCCGGCGACAGGTCCAGTCTCTGCAACTTGCCCTCGTAGGTTCGACGGCGTCGTCGGGCAAGTTCCGGTGCCGCAAAAGCCTCACTCCACGCCGGTGTCTCGGCTGCACCGTCGCTCACTTTGTCGCCTCGACTGTCATCCACACATTCGAACACTGCCAACAAGCCAGGGGTACGTGTTCGATCATACGGTTGAAGTAGATGAGTGGTTGCAGCAGGGCTGCTGGCACACCACCGGGGAAGGGGAACAGGAAGGGGCGGATGTGGAACGAGCGCAACGGCCATTCTGCGGCGGCAAAAAACCTGCGATACTGCCAGGGCGTATAGGACCGCTCACCGGCAGCCTTGTGCCCTGCGGTCTGCTCCATGAGTTTGCGTCCGAGGCTGAGACCATTGGATTCGGTCAACAGCAGTCGGCCTCGGGAGACGCGCAGCATTTCCCTGGCCATTTGGTATGGATCGGAAACGTGGTGCAGGACGTCGTAGGAGATCACGACGTCAAAGGCGTCATCGGCAAAGGGCAACTGCTGCGCGTCAGCGACACACGCCGTCAGATCGAGCGACCGCAACCAGTTGGCCCCCTCACGGAACAACTCAGACACGACATATTCGCCAAGGCAGGGCGGCGCCAGTGCTCGCACCTGACGGGGTACTTCACCGTTGCCAGCGCCGACCTCGAGGAATCGAAGGCTACGCTCCTGGCCGAAATTCTGCAGGAAGAGTTCGACATACCGCGGGATCGCGAAGGCCTCGGACAAGTCTCCCAACAGCCGCGTGCGCCAGCTCGCATCGGCTGAGTGCAGGTTCGTCCAGTCGACGTCGGCATCTGACTTGTGGCGTGTGTTGTTCACAGCCAGCCCTCACCACGAGCCCAGGTGACGGCACGACGCATGCCTTCGTAGAGCCCCACTTGGGGTTCCACACCCAACAGATCCCGGGCACCCGCAGGGTCGCAGGCCATATGCTGCGTTGCTTCCCCGGCGACGTGAACCATCATCGAATAACGTCCGAGACGCGCCAGGACACTGTCGCCCGCAGAACACAGCGTGGCAACGGCTCGCGGCAGATGCAGGGGCCGGACCTCAACATCCTGTGCCTGACCCATGGCGACGAAGATCTCCTGCCACTCGTACGACTGGCTGTCGGCGACAAAGGCCGTCCCCCCGGCGGCGGCGGGATGGGTCAGGGCGCGGCCCAGCGCGTCGACCAGATCGTCAATGTAGATCATGCTCACCCGATTGCGTCCATCACCGATAACCAGAGGCCGTCCAGATTTTGCCAGACGATACGCCTTGAGGTGTCTCGGCGGGAAGTGGGGGCCGTAGAACGTCGTGGGTCGCAGGACCACGCCTTCCGTCGTCGATTCGGTCAGTGTTGCCCAAAGAGCCTTTTCGCCCGCCAATTTGCTGCGCCCGTAGTGGCTGGTCGGTCTGACGTCGTCGCTCTCGCGCATCGGCCGGCCTGGCGCGGCGAAGCCGGCGGCGGCATTGCTGCTGACAAAAACGAAACGCCTCACACCCGCACGCGCCGCCGCTGAAGCCAGGCAGCAACACCCATCACGATTGATCGCATAGAGCTCGTTGATCCGGCGCGGATGGATGATCCCGGCTGCGTGCAACACCAAGGATACGTCTCTCATCGCCGTAGCCACGCTCTGTGGATCGCGTATATCCCCTGAAACGACATCGTCGATGCGCGAGTGGGGCTGCGGCGGCGCCGAACCGGGCAGCACGAGAGCACGCCAGCGGACGTTGGCAAGCTGCCGCACCCAGGCAGGTGGCTCCGGCGTGGCGACCAGTTCATCCAGTCGACGAAACAGATGACTCGTGAGCCAGCCCGGGTAGCCGGTGAGCAACGCGCGCTCGCTCACGGACAGAGTGCCTCCCTAGATATATCCAGTCGAGCCATCCGGTCGTATCGGACACGTGCGCTGCCAATGGATGTACTGGTTGTCCCTGATGGCATCCTCATTGATTTCGACCCCGAGGCCCGGACGGTCGGGCCGCAGCTCAAGGTAGCCATCCTTCGGCATGTAGGGCTCATCGACCCAATCGTTCCACTCGGTATCTGTCGGTACCAGATACTCGAGAATCTTGAAGTTGCAGGTCGCTGCCGCAAAATGAACGTTCACCGCCGTCGCCAACGGCCCCATCGGGTTGTGAGGTGCCACCGAGACATAATGGGCCTCGGCGATCGTGGCGATCTTGCGCATCTCCAGCAGGCCGCCGCAGATACAGACGTCGGGTTGGATGATATCGGCACCATTGGCGGCGATCAGGTCGAGAAATTCGAAACGGCCATAGAGGCTTTCGCCCGTTGCCAGGGGCACCCGCATCTGTTCCCGCAAGCGCCGCCACTGGGGGATGTGCTCCGGGCGCAAAGGCTCTTCGTAGAACATGGGATCGTACGGCGCCAGCGCGTCGGCCAGTTGCAGGGCCAGGATGGGTTCAAAGATCTTCGCGTGGGGATCGAAGGCAAACTCCCATTCATCGGGTGTATGGGCCCGCAGTTGTTCGAAATACTTTGCCGCTGCCGAACAGACCAGACCCCAGCGACTGGCATCGGGGTCAAGTTTGTATGGGCTCGTTTTGAAAGCCGTGAAGCCATGCTCCTCATGGAGCCGGTGTGCCTGGTCGGCGGCCTCCATGCCATCCCTGCCGCCGATGCCACGATACACCCGAACCCTGTCGCGAACGGCACCACCCAGAAGCATGTACACGGGAAGCCCTGCCGCCTTGCCGGAGATGTCCCAGAGAGCATGGTCGAGTGCCGAGATCGCCGGCAAACCCACGCCGCCGGGGGGAAAACGGAATTCCTGCATCAGCTTCATCATGATGAACTCGATCCGGCGAGGATCCTCACCACCAATGAGCTGAAACAGGTAATCGGCTACTGGCTCGACGGAGAGGTCCGGGCCGGTGGAGTAGGCCTCCCCCCAGCCATAGATTCCTTCATCCGTTTCCACTTTCAGCAGCGCCCGCGGACGATTGCCAAAGCGGGCGACAAATGTCTTGATGGCGGTGATTTTCATGCGAGGATCTCCTCAGCCGAAGAATGTCGGATATGGGCCGCTCTCAGCCTCACGCAGTACGAGCTGGATCAACTCCATCGTGTGATAGTCACCCCACATGGCTGATTCGCCACACGGCTGACGGCGCCCTCTGGGGATGTAGTCCCAATTGTTCGGCCGATGATATATGGCATGCAGCGTGATGCCCTGATGGCGCGCTGAGGTCGACAGGTAGGGTTCCTGCAGCAGGGCCGCCGCCGTCGTCAGGGCCGCACTGCGGTAGCGACTCCCGGCGCTGGTGTCGCCCTTCTTCGACAGGTAGTTCCCGAGCCGCAACAGGCCCTGGGCACAGATCGATGCTGCCGATGAATCCAGCGGCTCGACGTCGTTGTACGGATCCGACGCCGTGTTGGTATAGCGCCCGAAGGAGGCGACGCCTGGTGCACCGGTGTCCCAGAAGGGGACGCCATCGGCGAAACTGTTTTCGATGTGGAATTCGGCCGTCGCCCGGGCGACACGTTCCATCATCGCGACGAAGGCCCGCTTGTTGACACCAAAGGGCTCGAGAGCCGCTGGCTTGACCGTACGGAAGAACTCCAGCTGCTCGGCATAGCCGCACAGGATCCACGCCAAACCCCTTGTCCACGTTGAGAAGGCCGAATACCCCTGTTGGGTGCTGGGGCAGCGGTAGTTGCCGTCCTTCGTATTGAAGATCGACTCATGGACGACACGACCCGGTTCCACATCCCACGTGTCGCGGCCTTCGCCGAAGTAAACGTTATAGCGCGATGTTGTCTGCGCGTGCGCTACGGCCCGACCCAGCAAACTGATCGACGTGTCGCCTTCCCCCATGAGCACATGTCCCAGTTGATGGGCCAGGCAGAGGATGCGAACGGAGCGGATCGTGTCTGAGAACAGCGAGTGCGGACCGTTGAAGGAGTGGATGAAGCCGCTGCCATCTACGATAGGCGTCCAGCGAGCCGCCTGCACGGCGCCCGACAGCTTAATCGCCAGTTCGTAGAACTCAAGCTCACGAGGATCGTAGGTGATCCGCCCTTCCAGCATGAGCCGGCGAAGATTGCCGTAGGTGGAAAGATTGTTGAAGCCATGATCATGCACGCCAACATGCGACACGTGGGGCGCCATACGATCCACTGTCCGCTGTCGACCCAGTTGCAGAAACGCCTCGTCCCCGGTCATGTCATACTGGAGGATCGCGCAGCCATACTGGAAGCCCTGCGTCCACTCCGTCCAACCACGGGTGGTGTATCGTCCTCGTTGTGTGAAGACGGGTGTGCCCGCCGCGGAGTCCCAGGACTTGTCAATGGAGAGGATCTTCCTGCCAGTGAGGTCAAGGAACCGGTCGATCGCCGGGCGGAGTCTGGCGGCGGTCATACGTCGATCGATTTTCATGGGCAGTCTTCCACGCGGATTTGCACGATGGAAATTCTCTTGTGGTTGGTGGGTTAGCGCACCTGGTAGATGGGGGTAATCCCCGTGGCCATCCAGGCATCATGTTGGGCCTGCAAGTGGGCGACGATGTCCGGTCGCTCGCCCGTCAGGTTGTGCGACTCGCCAGGATCCATGGCAAGGTCAGAGAGAAACAGACTGTCGCCTGCAGAAATCAGTTTCCAATCGCCCTCCCGCGTGGCCCAATGGGTGCCAAGCAGCCAGTGCAATGTCTTATGTGGCGTCGCTTGATCACGGCCGATGACCTGTTGCAGGCTGCGACCGTCAAGGGCCAGGTCGCCGGTGTCGAGCTCACAGTAGTCAGCAAATGTCGGCAGCCAGTCCATAGCGGTTCCCATCTGTCGGCGAACCTGGCCCCGAGGAATCCTGCCCGGCCATGAAACAATGCAGGGCACTCGGATGCCACCCTCAAACAAAGTCTTTTTGGCACCACGAAAAGGCCCGGCACTGCCGCCGCCACCTTCGGCAACAGCCTCTTCGGAGTGACCATTGTCACTCATCAGCACAACGATGGTGTTATCCCGCAGGCCCTGTTCGTCAAGGGCCGCCATCAGTTGACCGATCTTGTCGTCCAGGGAGCTGATGCTCGCCCCGTAGACACGTCGGGCGCCCTCGGCGTGACTGTACAGACTCAGGAAACGCTCTTCTGGTTGCAGCGGGTAATGGGGCTGGTTGTACGAGACGAACAGAAAGAAAGGGTCGTCGTGGTGCTGCGATAGAAAGTCGATCGACTCGCGGGTCACAATGTCAGGGAAATAGGTACCATCCTCCCGGTACTGCTCC
>CALFPI010000208.1 GCA_937919035.1 uncultured Gemmatimonadaceae bacterium | reverse complement strand
GTTGCCCACCGTACTGGCGCACCACGGGCTGGCAGATGACGTCGTCAGCGTTGAGGAAACACAGAGACTGGTGCGGGCAATGCTCGACGCGGGGGGCTCAATAGAGGCGTACTACTACGCTGGGGGCGGCCACAGCCCCTTTGGCCTCGATGGCAGTCTTGCCCGGACTGCCGCCTTCCTGGGTGTTATGTCGCCGGCAGGGCGACGGGCTCAACCCCTGGCGGGGCTGGACAACAGGTCGAGCTGGACCTTGTCCACCGTGATTGGCTCACAGTCGATGAAGGGGTGGCTGCCACCGATGCAGTAGGTGCACAGGTCGCCACTGCCCAGACCCAGACGGGCAAAGGCGCGCAGCATTCCTGGTACCGTTACATAGACAACGGGCATGCCCATCTTGCGGCTGATCTCATCCGTGTCACGCCCCCGGGCGACAAAACCTTCGCCCTCAGGAGGCTCCGGGGGCATATCCACGCCGAACATACAGCCGCGGGGCACACCGTCGTCACCAACGATGCCGACGGGGGGCGTGTAGGACACCAGATAAGCCTTCTTCACCCCGAGTTGCTCATACAACAGCTGGCGCGCTCGAATGGAGTTGTTGCCACGTATAATGCTGTCATCAATGAGGACAACGGTCTTACCCGCCAGTTGGGCCCGCAGACCCGGCAGGACGTGCAGATTGCTATCGATGGAAGTCTTTCGATCCTTGGCATTCGAGCCCTGGAAAGAGCGCTCACCCCGCATCTTGTAGAACATGGGGACGAATGGCAGGCCGACACTGCGGGCGTAGGATCGCGCCGCCACTTCCGGGCAACGAGGCAGGAACGTGACCACGTCGGCATCATCCGGATGAAACTCCTCCGCCAGGATCTCGCCGAGGACCTCGCGTACACGGCGTGCCGACAGATGATTGAGATTGGAATCGACATCGGCAATGTAGTTCCACTCGAAGAAGCAGTGGGACCGCTTCGGCTCGACGATGGATTCCTTGGAGTAATCACCCTCCGGCGACAGGTAGTAGATCGACCCCGGGTCGAGGTCCTCAATGAAGTCGCCGCCGTTCTTGCGGAAGGCGATATCCTCGGACGCCACACCGTACTTGCCATCCTTCCAGCCCAGCACGGCAGGTTTGATTCCGGTACGATCACGCATGACGATCACATCGCGCTTGCGCCAGTCGGCAATCGCCATGCTGTAGGCTCCAGGGACTTTGCGCAGGAATTCCTGCTCACCATCCCGCCGATACAGGTAGAGCAGGGCCTCGGTGTCGCAGGATGACTTGGTCCGTGCCAGGTCAAGGTCGGAGAAATGGCTCAGGTCGACCTGACCATTGTGCACGGCGGCCATTTCGCAGTCGCGGATCAGGATGTGGTTGCCCCGGTCCTCGACCTGGCCGCCAAGGACATGGGGATGGGCGTCGTCGAGGATCTCGTCCTTGCTGCCTCGCGTAGCGTAGCGCACATGGGCCATGTAGGTGTGGTAGTTCGGACTGGGAAAGATCTTGTGCAGGTCGGTGATGTCGAACCGGTCGACGCCTCCTGCCCATTTGATAACGTCGATCCGTCCCTCCCCCACCGCGGCGATTCCAGCGGCCTCCCGTCCACGATGCTGGAGCGAGCGGATGAAGGAGTAGGCGTCGTGGAGCGTGTGGGCGACGCAGAATCCGCAGTTGTGACGGACGGCGTCTTCCATAGCGGGTTATCTCATGGTTGCAGGTGCAGGAGGCTTCTTGGCGGACACCCGACGGTGGTGCAGTCGGTGTGGAAAGGTCTGAATATAGCGTCTGCCCCATCCCCCCGCGAGAGCCGCCAGCGCAGCGCGGCTTCAGCGCGCCGTGTAGTCCGCGGCGAAGGGAGACGGACCGGCGCCGCCACTGAGCAGCGCCGTGCGAGCCAGCGCGTGGAGCAGAAATCCAGGCCCCATCTGCGATTCGTACCAGTCGATGCCCGAGGCGCCGACAGGCAACGAAGCTGTGTCGCCGGATACACCCGGGTAGTAGGTGTCCAGCAGCGATACGGCGAGTTGTCGCGCCGCCCTGAGCCAGTCGTCATCACCGGTCACGTCATACAGGTCCGCCAGCAGGCCCAGGCCGAGGCCGGCGTCCATCGCCGGCGCCTGCACACCCTCGGGAATCGGCTCCGATCGGTACCGACGACCCACGGCGCAGGCCCAGGCCAGCAGGCGCTCATCCCCGGTCTGCCGGTAGCCGAGCAGACAGGTGAGGGCCACGTACGAGGCGGGCCAGACGCCGTATACACTGCCCCATATCGGCATCTGCTGGTGTACACTGTTGTCGTGGCTCTTCGACAGTATCACAAAGACACCGGCGTCGAGATCATGTGGCGCTCGCAGGAATCCCTCGATGTAGACAGCAGCGCGCTCCCGCATCGTCGCCGCCAGTTCGACCTGGTCCGAGGCGAGCAGCGGGGCGGCTTCGAGCAGGCTGACAGCGAGGGAAAGTGTCTGCGCCGGCGCATTGGTGCCGTGGAAATGGGCGTCATCTGCGGGCGTGCGACTTTCGATCAGAAGCAGATCACGCGCGTCACGTCTGGGCCACCAGTAATCGAGCATACGCTGAATCTGCTCGAGGAAATCGAGGCGCCCTGTGGCACGAAGGGCACAGGCCCAGTCGACGATGAAAAAGCCCCCATGTCGGGGAAAATCGCAGGAGCGTGCCCCCTGAGGATGTCGCTTCCGTACTTCGATAAAGGCATGCCGTATGTATTCGAGGGGCTCACCTGTCGTCCAGTGGTTGTCGAGGCCTTCGGCAAATCTCACCAGACAGTCCGGGTTGAATCCGGCCAGCTTGTCCCACAACCAGACAGGGGCCGCCCGCAGGTGGTCGTGAATGGCCTGACCGCGCCGCGTTGGCTCGTGGTGCCAGCGGCTGTCGCCGATACAGCCCCTGGCCAGATCCCAATAGGAGTGTTCGCCCCAGGGGAACAGCCCGGATGGCGTGTCTGCACAGTGCGTGGCGAAGCGTTTCAGGTAGCGATCGGCAGCGATCGCATAGTCCGGCCGTTGCAGCATTTCGGCCAGCCCATACATCGTCAGCAGCGTCGCCTCGTCGTGCATCAGGTTGCTGCCACAGTACGACCGATCCCCACCACGTTGCCCGGGGATGGGCGTCGGGGCGACGGCGAGCATCGTCTGGCTGCGAGGCTCGATCATCGACGGGAACAGACCTTCGTACGACTCGCCGAGGCGCACCAGGAGGTCGAGGGAACCCGTCACACGCTGCAGAATTCTGTCTTCGAGCGTCATCTTCACCATGTCGGTCGCGTGTTGTCCGGAGCGACTTCCGGCAGGCGGCTAGATCGCTGAGTCGCCCATCTCGCCCGTGCGAATGCGGACAACCTGATCCACGGGCAGCACAAAGATCTTGCCGTCGCCGATGTTTCCCGTATTGGCCGCCTCTTTGATGGCGTCGATAGCGCGCTCGGCAATCGTCTCACCGACGACGACTTCAATCTCCAGTTTGGGGGTGAAATCGATGTTGTATTCGGCCCCACGGTAGACTTCCTTGTGACCCTTCTGTCGGCCATAGCCCTTGACCTCACTCACGGTCATACCCATCACTCCGAGAGCACTGAGCGCTTCCTTGACCTTCTCCAGCGCGGCGGGCCGGACGATGCATTTCAACAGTTTCATGATATCCCCTTGCGGAAGCTGTCAGACCTCTGAGTAGTAGCCCTGCTCGTTGTGCAGCGAGATGTCGAGGCCACGATCCTCTTCGTCCTCGGCAACACGCAGGCCGATGAAGCCATCAACCAGTTTCAGAATGATGTACGACATGACGCCGCCATAGACGACAGTGACCAGTACGCCAATAGACTGAACCAAAAACTGACTGCCGATCGTCACACCCGCGGCAAGGCCCTGCCCACCTAGAGATTCGGCAGCAAAGACACCCGTCAGCAGGGCCCCGACGATCCCGCCAACGCCATGAACGCCAAAAGCATCAAGGGAATCGTCATACCCCAGTTTGTACTTGAGGCTGGTTGCACCCAAGAAACACACACCACCCGAAATCAGACCGATAGCGATGGCTCCCATGGGACCGACGCTGCCGGATGCGGGAGTAATGGCGACCAGGCCGGCAACGGCGCCGGTGACGATGCCGAGAACACTCGGCTTGCCATGTTTCACCCACTCCACCACCATCCAGGCGAAAGCTGCTGCAGCCGTGGCCACCTGCGTAACCAACATGGCCATACCCGCAGCACCGTTGGCAGCCAAGGCCGAGCCGGCGTTGAAGCCGAACCAGCCGACCCACAGCATGGAGGCACCGACAACGGTCAATACGAGGCTGTGTGGTGGAATCAGAGTCTCGGGGTAGCCACGCCGTTTGCCGAGCAGGATGGCTGCCACCAGCGCGGCAACACCGGCATTGATATGCACCACCGTACCACCGGCAAAGTCGAGGACCCCCTTGTCCCAGAAGAACGCCCCGTCGCCACTCCAGGCCATGTGACAGATGGGTGCGTACACAAGTGTCGACCAGATCGCCATGAACAGCATCATCGCCGAGAACTTCATGCGTTCGGCGAAGGCGCCGGCGATCAGGGCAGGCGTGATGATCGCGAAGGTCAGTTGAAAGGTGACGAATACCGTCTCTGGAATTGTGCCAACGAGAGCATCGATGCCGACACCCCGCAACAGCGCCTTTTCGAGTCCACCGACAAAGGAACTGAGGTTCAGGACCCCTGCTTCCATGCCTGTCGTGTCAAAGGCGAGGCTGTATCCCCACAGGACCCAGATGAGCGTCACCATCGACGTCAGGGCGAAACACTGCATCAGCACCGACAACACGTTTTTGGCGCGCACGAGTCCGCCGTAAAACAGGGCCAGTCCGGGAATCGTCATGAACAGGACGAGCACGGTGGATGTCAGCATCCATGCCGTGTCACCGGAATCCAGTCCATCGGCGTACGCCACGCCGGGAATCAGCCAGGCAGCCAGCCCGAGCATGACAAGGGCCAGCCGCGAGCGGATCCTGGATCGATGTACTGGGGTCACCGGGTCAGACGAACGATGCATGTCTATCTCCATCACGCAGAAAAACGATAGGCCTTGCGGCCGTTCGCATGCCAGAATTTGTCCGCCTTCTCAGCACCCAACCGGTCCACGTACTGCCGTACGATGCTGACAACGCTGGCAAAATCAGCGGCCCGGTCACTGACAGGCCAATTGGTCCCGAAAAGGACATGATCCTCACCGAAGATTCGCCACAGGGCATCGAGCGTGGGTAGGTAGTAGGCCAGATCGGCGGGGGCCGGTTGCACGACGGCCTGTTCCGCCAGCGCTGATACTTTGCAGTACACATTGCGGCATTCTGCCACGCGCGACATGGCATCCTGCCAGGCGGCATCCGGCTCGTTTCCATCAATCGGTACATGCGCAATGTGATCGATGATGATGCGCAATTCCGGATACAGTCGCGCCACGGCCCCGACGGCGTCGATCTGCTCGCCACGTACCAGGACATCCAGAGCGAGCAGGTTCTTGCCCAGTTCCTCGAGGTCCGGCAGAATGGTGCCCGAATACAGGTTGTCGAAATGGCTGCCCCCGAGACGGATCCCGAGAAATTTCGGCTGTTCGGCAAAACGTGCCAGACGGGCGGCGAACCCCTCTCCTGGATCGATGTGGCCAATGAACCCTACGATCCACGGATCTGCCGCGGCCAGATCGAGGATCCACTGATTGTCTTCCAGCCAGGAACTGGCCTCGACAACGACAGTTCCCGTGATCCCCTGCGCCACTGCCAACTCGCGGTGATGCTGCGGCAGGACGGTGCGATAGAGCAGTTTGTTGTCCGCTGGTGGCCAGGGAATTCCCTGAGGACGTGTTGGATCGTAGAAATGTGTGTGGGTGTCGATGATCATGTTGTCTTCCCGTCCGTCGCTTCGAGTTCGGTCCAGTGAATGTCCATCAGCGCCCCCTGCAGCGACGCCGTCGACTTCGGCCCCCATCCTCTTATCGCTGCATCCAACGCCAACTCAATGAGCCTCCAGCCAGGTGTCCCCCGTCCCCATTTCGACCACGATGGGAACCTTCATGGGGATTGCCTGTCGCATCGCCTCTGCCACGACCTGGCGGACCTCCGACTCCTCGTCGCGATACATGTCAAAGACGAGTTCGTCATGTACCTGCAGGAGCATGCGGGTCTTCCAGCCGCGCTCCTGCTGGTGCTTGTGGATGGTGATCATGGCGAGCTTGATCATATCCGCTGCCGTGCCCTGAATCGGGGAGTTGATGGCATTGCGCTCGGCGGCGGCACGGATCGGGCGGTTGCGCGAATTGATGTCCTGCAGATACCGCCTGCGACCATTGAGGGTCTGTACGTAGCCGTGCTCCCGGCAGAATTCGATCCTCTCGTCCATGTAGCGACGCACGCCCGGATATTCTTCAAAGTACTGTTCGATGAACTGCTGGCCGACCTTGCGCGGCAGACCCAATCGTTCGGACAGACCAAAAGCCGATATGCCGTAAATGATGCCGAAGTTCACCGTCTTCGATTGCCGGCGCATGTCGGCATCCACCATGGAAGGCGGCACATTGTAGATGCGCGACGCCGTCACGGTGTGGATGTCCTCCTCTTCGAAAAACGCCTCGTTCATCCGTTCGTCGCCGGAGATCTCGGCGATAATGCGCAGTTCGATCTGCGAGTAGTCCGCTGACAGCAGCGTGTACTCCGGCCCGCTGGGAACGAAGGCCTTACGGATCTCGCGGCCCTGCTCGGTGCGAACCGGGATGTTCTGCAGATTCGGATTGCTCGACTGCATACGCCCCGTAGCCGCCATCGCCTGATCGTAATTCGTATGCACTCGCCCAGTGGGGCTGAAGATGGCGCCGGGAAGCATGTCGAGGTAGGTGGACTTCAGTTTCGTGCACAGTCGGTAGTCGAGGATCTGGCGGGCGATCTCATGCTCATGTGACAGTCGCGTGAGGACCATCTCGTCCGTCTTGTACTGCTTCGACTTGGAGGTGCGGCGCGCATTGGGGTCAAGATCAAGCTTCTCGAACAGGATCTGTCCCAGTTGTTGTGGCGAGTTGAGATTGAAGGGCTCGCCGGCGAGCTCTTCGATACGTATGGCTGCAGTTTCGATCTGCTGGGCGAGATCCAGTGAGATCGCCTTGAGGATTTCGGGGTCCACGCGGATGCCCGCATGCTCCATGGCGGCCAGCACCGGTATCAGGGGCGCCTCAACCTCCCGATAGAGGCGCATCTGATCAGACTCTTCCAGCAGGGGCTCGAGTCGATCCCACAACTGCAGGGCAATGTCGGCATCTTCCGCAGCATACTCCTTGAGTAGCTCAACAGGCACGTCCGCCATCGACTGCTGGTCCTTGCCGCGTTCGCCGATCAGATCGGTGATGGGAACCGGTCGATAGCCGAGCAACGCCTGCGCCAGGTAATCCATGTTGCGTCGCAGATCCGGTGTCGCCAGGAAAGCTGCGACCATGGAATCACACAGGGGGCCCTGCAGATACACGCCGTGCCAACGCAAAACCATGAGGTCGTATTTGAGATTGTGCCCCACCTTGGCGATCTGTGGGTTCTCCAGCAACGGCCGCAGTTCCTCGAGAACCGCCCGATTCTGCTCGGCATCCTCGGGCAACGTGATGTAGGCGCCCGTGTGTGCCGCCTGGCTGATGGCGACACCGAGAATCCTGCAGGTCTTGACATTGAGACCCGTCGTCTCCAGATCGAGGGAAAAGCGCGGCGCCTGTTGCAGATCGGCGATCAGCGCAGCCCGCTCCCCGGCATCACTCACGAGCCGGTACTCGTGTGCCACATCGGCAATGGTCTTGACCTCATGCGGATCCTCCACACCGGCATGCATGCGCTGCACGCCGGCTTCGAAGTCCTCACCAAAGAGCCGCTTGCCGAGGGCATTGAACTCGAGCTCGGCGAACAGTCCTGTCAGTTCAAGCTGATCGGCTTCGGTGCGCTTGAGATCCCCGACCTCAAGATCGAGCGGTACATTGATGTCGATCGTCGCCAGCCGCTTCGACAGCCGCGCCTGCTCGGCAAACTCTGTGAGTGTCTCCTTGCGCTTGCCCTTCAACTCGTCCAGACGGCCCAGAAGGCCCTCGACGCTGTCGAATTCTGCCAGCAGCTTCTGCGCCGTCTTCTCGCCGATACCGGGAACGCCGGGAATATTGTCACTGGCATCCCCCATCAATCCAAGCAGGTCGATGATCTGATCGACACGCTGGATCTTCCACTTCTCCAGCACATCCTCCTCGCCGAGCAGATCCGCCGGTTTGCCGGCCCGACCCGGCCGGTAGAGCCATGTACCCGGGGATACGAGTTGGGCAAAATCCTTGTCCGGCGTGACCATATAGGTGGTCATGCCGGCGCTGTCGGCTTGATGTGCCAGCGTACCGATGACATCATCGGCCTCCCAGCCCTCGACGCGCAACACTGGGATGCGGAAGGCTTCAAGCAGGCGGAACACGTACGGCAGCGCCAAACTCAGCCCTTCGGGCATACGCTCCCGTGTTGCCTTGTACTCAGCGAACGCCTCATGTCGATGCGTCGGTCCGGGCGCGTCGAAGACGGCGGCGATATGTGTCGGCTCGAACTTGTCGAGAAATTCAAGGAGGGTGTTGATGAAAACCAGGGGGGCAGAGGTGTTCATGCCCGCCGAGTTCAGGACGGGGTTGTTGATCAACGCAAAGTGGCTGCGGTAGGCCAGAGCCATGCCATCGAGTAGACATAACACTTTGCGATCGTCGAGACCGAGGTCGCCGGATCGGCCAAGGGCACGGTCCACCGAATTCTGGCCCTTCGACGCAGTCGGAACAGTTGTCATGGTCAGGTCACGTGAGAGTCAGCTGGCGCGTGAAGGGATGCATCTCCCGGAAGCGGCTCAAACTAACGGCGGGTGAGAGCCGCATCAAGGCGTTTGCCCCCGATGGCCAACCTGTCTTGCTTACCGGTCATGGCATACCGCATCCTGCTGGCCGGCTTCATTCAGGAGACCTCCTCCTTCAACCCCGTACTCACGGAGTTGGCAGACTTTCAGACCTGTTCAGGGGCTGACATCAGAGGAGTTCTCGGTCCCACGGCGACGGAAATCGGCGGGGCTCTGCGCGTGTTTGATGCAGCTGGCGTCGACGTGCTTCCAGCCATGGCGGCCTGGTCCGGTTCCGGTGGACCGGTGCACGAAACGGCTCTGCAACAGTTGCTTGTCGACTTCGATGGCGCCATGGCCCGGGCTGTTGCAGGTGGCTGTGACGGCGTTTGCCTCATCCTGCACGGTGCCATGGCAGGTCAGGTCGAAATGGACCCGGAGGGTGCCTTGCTGACGCTTGTCCGTCGGCATGTGGGGGAGCACGTACCGGTTGTGATTTCCATGGACCTGCACGGCGTCCTGACAGATCGCATGGTGGCCCTCAGCAGCGCCATCCTGCCTTTCCACACATATCCGCATACGGATCACATCGAGACCGGGCAACGCGCCGCCCGGGTGCTTCTGCGGCTGCTTGGTGGGGCTCAGGCCCGCGTGGTTCGCATCCGCCTGCCCATGCTCGTGCGCGGCGATGAGTTGCTGACGGCAACGGGGCTTTTCGGTGAGGCCATCCGTCGTTGTCAGCGCTTTGAGCAGGACGCCCGCGGACTGGCCGCCGGGGTGCTCATTGGCAACCCCTTCACCGACGTGCCCGATCTGCGCTCGAATGTCGTGCTTACCGTCGACGTTGCGGCCAGCGCCGACGCCCAGGACTGGGCCCAGGCGGAGGCGCTGGGCATCGCCCGCTTCCTGTGGTCCCGGCGCCAGCACCTGCAGGCGCCCCTGACGACGCTTGACGAAGCGATCCGCCTGGCGCGTGATACGGATGGCTTGTGTGTGTTCTCCGATGCCGCCGATGCGACGTCATCCGGCGCCTCCGGCGACAGCAATCACATTCTTCGTGGCCTGGTCACCGACCACTTCCCCCGTCGGGCGCTGCTTACCATCGTCGACGCACCGGCGGTGGTGGCGGCGATCGATGCCGGTGTAGGGACAAATACGACACTGACCCTGGGTGGCAGTCTCGATCCGGTCAGGCACCCGCCCCTGCAGGTCGAGGCCTACGTGCAGTCCATTGGCGATGGAGAGTTCTCCTACGAGGATGGCACCCGCGCCCATGGCGGACGGACAGCCGTGCTCATCATCGGCGGGCCTCCCCTTGCGGGTGGCGGCATTCACGTCCTGGTGACCGAACGGCACGTACACGTCATGGGCCGCCGCCTGTTCCTGGCCCATGGCTTGAACCCGGAGGAATTCGACCTCGTGTCGATGAAATCGCCCAATGGCTTCCGCGTGCACTTCGAGTCGATCGCTGCGCGCATCGTCCCTGTGGATGTTCCGGGATCCACCAGTGCCAATCTGCACAGCCTACCGTACCACAATTGCCCGCGACCCATCTTTCCCCTCGACCCCGAGCATGAGGTCATCGCCCACCTGGAGTTTCCGACCGAGGAGTGATCGATCGATGACAAAAAAGAACGGTAAGAAGAAGACTGCCGACGCCCCATTGCCGACGGGAAAAACGGGCCGGTTGAAAAAGAATCACTACGAGGATGAGCTGGACGTACTCCAGGAGCAACTCGTGCGCTTGCAGGAGTGGGTGCGATTCAAGGGTCTCAAGGTGGTCGTCATCTTTGAGGGCCGTGATGCTGCCGGCAAGGGTGGCGTCATCAAACGGATCACCGAGCGCCTGAGTCCCCGCGTGGCTCGTGTGGTGGCCCTCGGTGTTCCGACGGAGCGCGAACGGACCCAGTGGTATTTTCAACGCTACGTATCATATCTGCCGGCAGCGGGTGAAATCGTGCTGTTCGATCGCAGTTGGTACAACCGTGCTGGCGTCGAGCGGGTCATGGGCTTCTGCAGCGAGGAGGATGTCGAGGAGTTCTTCCGTTCCTGCCCGGAATTCGAGCGCATGCTCGTACGCTCCGGAATCATTCTCGTGAAGTACTACTTCTCGGTGTCAGACGAAGTGCAGGAAGCGCGCTTCCAGGAGCGCATGGATGACCCCCGCAAACGCTGGAAGCTGAGCGCCATGGATCTTGAGGCGCGCGTGCGCTGGGTCGATCACTCCAAGGCGAAGGACGACATGTTTCGCCACTCCGACATCAAACAGGCGCCCTGGTATGTGGTCAATGCCGACGACAAACGGCGGGCGCGTCTCAACTGCATTTCCCACCTGCTGGAACTGATCCCGCACGAGGACCTGCAGCCGCCGAAGCTGGAGTTGCCCCCACGGCAGAAGGATGATGGCTACGTCCGTCCACCGATCGTTGACCAGACCTTCGTGCCCGACAGGTACTGATTGACGCCCCGGTGACGACGACCCTGACGGCCGATCTGTGTGTTGTCGGTGCCGGCAGCGGTGGTTTCGCCGCCGCCTGTAGCGCGGCGCGCCTGGGGGTGCGCGTCATCCTGCTGGAGGCCGCCGACGGCGTCGGCGGCACCAGCACCTGGGCGGGCGTCAACAACTGGGAGCCCGTCGCCGGTGGCACCGGGTTGTGCACCGAGCTGTATGAATCACTGCGTCGATTGCCGCAGGCAGCCTGTCTGCAGGCACGTAAATACAGCTACCACCCGGACCGGCCCTGGGGTTGGTATGACAGGGACCTGCAGAATTCGGACTACCGTCTGAGCCTGAGCCGGCGTTCGGGTGTGCCCATCACCTTCGAGCCCCAGGCCCTCGACGATGTCATGCGCCACCTGCTGGCAGCGACAGGAAACTGTGACCTGCACCTGGGCACCCGCTTTCTCAAGACCGTCGTCGATCGTGGCGGACGGCGCCTGCAGGCGGTACTGGCGCAGACCGTCGATGGCAGGGATCTGCGCATTGAGGCGCCCATGTTCATCGATGCCACGGCGGACATTCATCTGGCCCGTGGGCTTGGCTGCGAGCATACCATCGGCCCGGAGGGGCCCCGGGTCTACGGCGAACGTTCCGCCAGTGCCGATGCGCATCTCGTGCTCAACAATGCCAGCCCCTGTTACCGCGTCTCCCCTGTCGCCGACGGTGAGGACCCGTGCCTTGAGCCGGAACCAGCCGATTGCGACGTGGCACTGCAGGACATCCGGCCCGTCACCAGCATCCGTACGTACCCCAATGGTGACCTCAACATGAACCCCCTGCACCTGATGACGGGAGCAGAAGCTTTCGAACTGGGTGCGCGGGCGCGGGAGGTCGCCTTTGCCCGGGCGCGTCTGCACTGGCACGTTCTGCAGAGCCGATATGCGGATACCTTTGGTGCCTGGAAGAGGACCTGGATGAGCCCGGCCCTTGGGGTGCGTGAGACACATCGCCTTGTGGGACGCTACGTCCTGCGCGAGCAGGATCTGGACGCCGGTCTGGCGGCACAGGACCACGACGATATCATCGCCATCGCAGACCACTCCGTCGACTTCCACGGCGCGCGTCCGTCCCGGGAGGTCGATGGCCCGTACGGCATCCCCTTCCGTTGCCTGCTAGCGAAGGAGGTCGACAACCTGATCGTCGCCTGCCGCGGCGCCAGCTTCTCTTCCATCGGCGCCTCCAGCTGCCGTCTCAGTCGCACGATGATGGTCCTCGGGCAGGCGGCGGGCACGGCGGTGGCACTCTTCGGTGCGGATGTAATGCAGGCAGATCCGCAAGAATTGCGGGACCAGCTCAGCAACGACGGTGCAGCTCCAACCCTCGCGCATGGCTGGCTGGATGTCATGGCGGATATAGCACCCATACCCGCGGATGAGCGCATGCCGCGGGGTTGATAGCCCGTGTCAACCCGGGGTCAATGCTCCGGCCACTGAAAAATGACGCCCAGCATCTCTTTATTCCGCGAAGCAGCCATCTCATAGGCCAGAGCCATATCGGTGTACGGCAGGCGATGCGTGATCAGGCGGCTCGGCGACAGCCCCCTGGCCATGAGTGACAGCGTGTGTGTGCAGCCACGTACGCCGTCGAAACGGTCGGCGCCCGGCGTGGGGAACAGGTAGCCTCCCTGGCCGCATACCGCGATCAGGGCGATCCCCTTGTTGTAGAACCACTCCATCGACAGCGGATTGAAGTCGAGTGCATCTTCTCCACGCCCGGGCAGGGCAACCACGGCAACACGCCCATTGCGGCGCACAACCTGGCACGCCGTCCGCCACGCCGGCCAGGGATTGGCCGTGAGGATCACGAGATCAACACCAGCCCCCTCGGTGAAGGCATCAAGTTTTTGCGCCAGATCCACATCATCTGACAGAAACGCCGCCTCGGCTCCCATCTTCGTCGCCATCGCCAGCCGCCCCGGATGGTTGCCAAGCCCGATGACCCGAGCCCCAAGAAACGGCCCAAGCGCGACAGCGCCCAGACCAAGAACCCCGAGGCCAACGACGGCGACGTTCTCCCCCGGCGTGAACAAGGCCTTGCGATAGCACTGCGCGCTGAGTGTGTAGAGGTGCGCCCAGACGGCGTCTTCGGCATCGATGCCTGCGGGCACCTTAACCAGATTCAGCTGGGGATCGGCAACGTATTCCGACTGATGCCAGGCACGAGACACGACCCGATCGCCGGGTTGCAGATCCACCACTGCCGAACCCACCGCCTGCACGATGCCGAGATTGCTGTCTCCCACCGGCCTGGGGTAGTCGGGCGCTCCGGGGACCGCTTCGGCTCCTTCATAGTTGCCGCGGTCGGTACCAATCTTGAAGGCGGAGATCTGCGTTTTTACGTGCACCTGATGTGGCGCCAGAGTCGTATCGAGATTGCGCTCCTCGATGCGCAGATCCCGAGGGCCGTGCAGCACAGCGATCTTCATCGCGGATCCGCCGCCGACCAGCCATGGTGTGCCAGACCAGCCTCGGTGAGTTCGACCCCCAGGCCGGGCCGGTCCGACAGCACGAGGCGGCCCTGCTGCACATCCAGCGGGTGATCGATGATGTCATCCCGCCAATCGATGCCGGTAACAAACTCGATGGGAGCCGCATTCGGGATCGACGCGATCACATGGGCCGCCGCGAGAATGCCGATGGGACCCTTGGTGTTGTGGAACGAGATCGGCACGTGAAAAGTCTCGGCGATGGCCGCGATCTTCTTGGCTTCGGTAATGCCACCGGAGTACATCAGATCCGGCTGGGCAATGTCGATGCCATCCAGCTCAAGCAATCGGCGGAACTGACTCTTCGTGTTCAGCCGCTCCGATCCCATCACCGGGATGGCGATCTGGCTGCGGATCTTCGCATAGGCCGTCAGATCATCCGGCGCCACGGGATCCTCGTAGGCGAACAGATCCAGATGCTCCAGCCGTCGCGCGAGACGAATAGAGTTGGCCACAGTGAATCGTCCATGACAGTCGATGAACAGCTTCACGTCGGGTCCCACTGCGTCGCGCACCGCCTCGAAATGGGCCACCGTCCTATCGGGGTGTCCGTCGTCGAGATAGGTGTCCCAGTCCAGGCCCGTACGATCACGCCAGCTGGCTCCCCCTTTCAGGGCAAAGAACCCCTCCTCCTGCTTGGCCTTCCCCATGCTCGCCGAGTCCTGTGGCGAGTTACCCCCGAAGTGAGTGTAGAGATCGACCTGGCGACGGAAGGCACCGCCGAGCAGGTCGTACACGGGCAGCCCGGCAACCTTGCCCTTGATATCCCAGAGGGCGATATCGATACCGGCGAGAGCACTCATCCAGACAGGGCCGGCCATGCGCCAGATCCCACTCAACGACGAGCGGCGATAGATGTGTTGCCAGATCCATTCGATGCGCGCCGGATCCTGGCCGATGAGCTCCTGTTTCATGTGCTCCACGGCGGCGCAGACCACCGGCTCCTTGTTGGAGTAGGTCGCCTCACCAAGGCCGGTGATCCCGGCATCGGTGTGCACCCGTACGACGGTCCACTTCCGCCCTGGTGAGTTGTACATGACGGTGTCGATGTCGGTGATTTTCATGATGCACTCCCAATCTGCGTGCAGGCAGCGACAAACTCCTCTGCCGTTGTTGTGTAGCCGATGAGATGCTCGAAATTGCGCAGCACGATCCTGTTCAGCCAGCCACCCTCGGGCAGAGAGTCATCGACCGTATCGGGAAACTCGATCTCGGCGCCGTTGGAGCAGTCGCGCAGCAATACGACCCGGTAGTTGCGACCCACGGCTTCGGCGCACGTATAGTGCATGCAGGCGCGGCGGCTGTAGCCGACGATGAACAGCGTGCGAATGCCCCAGCTGCGCAGATGCTGATCAAGAAATGTGTCGTGGAAGCCACTCCAGATCCACTTGGGGAAATTCGGCTCACCCGCCTGCGGGGCGACACACGGCAGGTACTGCGGTGCGTAATCGGTCCCCATCTCGCGCCAGGGCTGGAGAGCGTTTCTGCCATCGGCGTATTTCGTTTTGCCCCAGAACTCACCGACGATGTTACCCTCGTCCGCGACCAGTCGTAGATCATTGTGCACGTAGGCAACACGCAGACCGGCCCGGCGCGCTGCAGCCAGCGCCGGAGCGA
>CALFPI010000207.1 GCA_937919035.1 uncultured Gemmatimonadaceae bacterium | reverse complement strand
CGCTGCGGTAATCGGTTATGTAGAATCCAGAGCCCTTGAACAACAGCCCGCCACCACCACCGATCAGGCGTTGCACATTGCCTTTGCCCGTACCGTCCGGGCATTCGCTCTTCAGACACTTCTTCAAAGGCTCATCCTTGATGCTCTGGATCGCCTCAAACTGGTGTCCACATTTCTTGCATTCGTAGTCGTAAGTCGGCATGTCTCAATCGTCCGTCGGTTCGTGTCGGTTCCGTCCGTCATAAGCCGGTCAACCGAAGCCAATGAATCTAACGTTGCGGTCGCCGTCCGGCAACGGAAGGTTGGCCTGTTCTCAGGGAGAAACTTCGGGCAACTCCCAGTTCGAAGCAGCCTCGTCCTCATCTGGCAGGGTCTCAGTCGGCAGGTCGGCATCGAAGGGGTCTGGTCGTAAAGTTGGCAGATCCTCCGCGCCGAGCGTTCGGATCAAACCATTGTCATCGATCGTCAGCAGGGCCATTTCAGCATTCGTACGCCTTGTTGCCGAAAAGCTGATACGGCCCGATGCCCCTTCATACTGGCGCACATCCGCCAGGAACTGTCGCAGTTCGGCGCGCGCCTGGTGGCCTGCCAGCCAACCACGAAGGAGCAGACTTGCTGCATCAAATCCAGCGGCTCCGTAGCCCACGTCATCGCGGTGAACCCGCAACCGATAGCGATCGATGAAGTCCTGCTCCTGAACGCTCCCCTCCCGGCGGGAAACGAACGTCGCGCCGACCATGTGGACTCGCTCGGTTCGCTGCAACGCCGCAAGAGCCTCGGCGTCATTCCAGACATCGTTGCCCAGCATCTGTGTCTGCAGGCGGTGGAAGTGCAACTGTGGTGCAATGCGGGCAGCGTCCTCGAACTGCTCAACGACGATGGTGACGCCGTCGATTGCATCAACGAAGAGATCCGACGAATCCGGCCGACTGGAGGCGAAGTTTAATCCGTCCGCGCGCACCAGTTCCTCAAACATCCATTCCCCGGCCAGGCTGGTGTCGAGAAGCACCATCTCGAGGGAGTCGAACAGGGCCAGGCTGTCCCCCCCAGCTGCAGGCATGAGGCGGAAGCCCTTGTGACGCAGAGATCCGAACTGTGCCTTGAAGTCCGTCGCCTCAGCGAAGTACCAGTCGCTATGCACGACCCGCCCGCCGTTATGTGTTGCCGTCTCTGTGAAAGCCTGCTCAAAGGCATAGCCATAGTCGGTCAAGGGCGACAGAATTGCGAGCGTTTCAAGCCCCAGCACCAGAGTCGCGTACTCGGCCAGAGCTTGTCCCTGCACCTCGGGAACTGGATTGAGTTGGAATAGATGGGTTCCCAGAGTGTCCAGGCCGCTCTGCTGGGCCAGCGGGGCGATGAGCGGTACGCCTGCCGCCTCGGCGACGGCAGAAGCGGCAACGCAGGACGTGGAGAAAGCCGGACCAATGATAGCCATGACGCCTACTTCATCGATCAGAAAACGAGCCCCGGCGACAGAGCGGACCAAACGACTCGCCTCGCTCTGATAGATCGACACCTCTTCCCCTTCGACAACAACAACGTGCTCACTCCCCGTATCGACGACGACCAGATCGAATGGTTCACCCAGTTCTTCATTGGCCATCGTGGCGCCGGCAACCAGATCGCGACCGATGTCACGTTCCCAGCGCGGTCCGGACATCGGTGCCAGAATACCGATGCGGGGTGCGTCCTCACGCCCCGAACGTGGTGTCCACGTGGTGTTGATATCGGGGCTGAGTTCTGCCACGGATGCAATCGGCGCGGAAGTGGTTGCTACGACCTCGACCGTGGTCCGGCCAAGAAGCGCGTTCCGAGCAAGGTTGTAGAACATGCCCTCTGACCCAATACTGTCCAAGTAGACCGCATACCGTTGATGGCTCTGCGCCGCCCAACCGAGCCTCGCGAACCAACGCGCCTCACCGAAGAGGAGGGCATCTTGCAGGCGGTTTTCCCCGAGTTGCAGGCGGATACGATCCAGGGCCCCGGTGGTGATGACTCGATTTTCGACGATGGCCGCCAGGCGTTCGGCAGCGCTGGCGCGCACGGCAATTGGAGCTCCACCGTGAAGAACACGCGCATACTCCGTTGCGGCCTCGTAGTATCGTTTCAGTTGATGATACCCATCACCGGCGAGCAGTCTTGCATCGGCCGTGTAGCGGCTGTTGGGCGCTATTCGCGTCAACTCTCTGGAAGCAGCAATCGCGGCACTGTAGGCTTGTGCGGCCTCCGCTGGGGAAGCCAACTGGTTCCCCAATCGAACCAGCGTACGACTGAGCATCAGCAGAGCTGCACCCGAACGTTGATTGGGGGGCAGATCGGTGAGTTCACGAAAACTCTCTCTCGCCGCGTCGAGATCCTCTCTGTCATAGGCGGTTACGCCATTGGTGAACAGGCGCTCCGCGTCACGCGAATAGCGGGCGTCGTCAAAGGCCGCATCAGCACTAGACAGAAAGCACAACACCACTGTGATCACGATCAGTCGCACGATCCAGTCTTGTCGCCCCTGTGGCCCCCGGGTACATTCGGAACGACACTCGACCGGCGGCTCATGTCCCGCCTTCCACCTATTCCTAGGCTGCGACAATACGATGTCCTTTCGTAAGTGCACTGATTGGCGCGCGGAGAAACCCGGTCTCGATCCGGAACAGATTCGACGCATAATCGAAGACCAGCAACGACGACAGAATTCGGTCGATACGGAAGGCATCGCGAATGCCGGCGCCGAAACGTCGGGAGGCGACAGCGGCACCGCCACGGAGCCGGCTGGCCAACCTCTGGAATTTCATCTGAAGCCACAGGAACTGATCCGGCATCTCGATAAATTCGTCGTCGGCCAGCATCGTGCCAAGGCCGTCCTGTCCACCAAGATCTGTACGCACTTCAACCGGCTTGGCCTGCCCGACGAAGGAGACCAGGATGTGGGCCGGATCAAGAACAATGTGCTCATGATTGGCCCCACGGGTGTTGGCAAGACGTATCTCATCCGCCTGATCGCCCGGCACCTCGGTGTGCCATTCGTCAAGGCTGATGCCACCAAATTCAGTGAGACCGGATATGTCGGTGGCGACGTCGAGGATCTCGTCCGTGAACTGGTCCACGAAGCCGATGGTAATATCGAGATCGCCCAGCACGGTATCATCTACGTCGATGAGATTGACAAGATCGCCTCCCATGGCCGCAGTTCGGGTCCCGACGTCTCGGGCTCTGGCGTTCAGCGAAATCTGCTCAAGTTGATGGAAGAGACCGACGTCGATCTGAAGTCTCCGCACGACTTGTCGTCGCAAATGGAGACGGTTATGCAGATGCAACGCACGGGCAAGGCGGAGCGCAAGAAGATCAATACGCGTGATATTCTGTTCGTTGTAAGCGGTGCTTTCTCCGGCCTCGAGGAGATTATCTCGCGCCGCATGAACCGTGGTAGTATGGGTTTCCACGTGGCCGCCGAGGAAGCAGCTGTTGAGGCTACCCCGAAGAGCAACATTTTCCGGCAGGTTCGCGCCCAGGACCTGATCGAGTTCGGTTTCGAATCCGAATTCATCGGCCGCCTGCCGGTGACGGCCACCCTGGACGAACTGACCCGAGATGATTTTCTCGCCATCCTGCGCTCGGACAATAGCAGTGTCATTCTCTCCAAAGTACGGGATTTCCTTGCCTACGACATTGCCCTCACCTTCGAAGACGAAGCTCTGCAACGACTTGCGGACCGAGCCATAGAGGAGAGCACGGGTGCCCGGGGAATCGTCAGCGCCGTGGAGAAGGTGCTCCTCGACTTTGAGTGCCAACTTCCATCTCTGGACATCAAACGGTTCGTGGTCACCGGCGATATTGTCGAACACCCCGAACGGGCCATTGAGGAATTCGTTGTCGAGCATTCGTTGCACGCCTGGTGTCTGGGCTTCGAGCGGGATCATGGCACCCGCCTCACGTTTACTGATGCTGCCCTCGTGCAGCTGCGACAGATGGCAGCAAGTTCCGGGTCCTTGCCTGGTGAACTGTGCGCCGAGTTGTTCTCTGACTATGGACATGGCTTGAAGCTGCTCGACAAAGCCGCCTTCGAAATCAACGTTGATATCCTGGAAAATCCCCAGGAGTCGCTGAACAGTATGATCCGCCAGTTCTACGGCCAAGGCTCGTGAGCGGCTCCAGGATTGCAGACAGAGTGGCGATCCCTCACCCGCGCAACCCGTACTCCTTTTCCTTACGGTATAGCGTACTCAGGCCGATCTCCAGCATCGCCGCTGCCTTGCGGCGGTCATAGTCTACCGCTTTCAGCGTCTCGGTGATGGCAAGCTTCTCGATCTGGCGCATCGTCATTCCAGGGCGCAGGCTGTCTTCGTCCCCCGTCGCGGGCAGGTGTCCACGGATATGAGCCGGCACATCGCCAGTTTCAAAAGCCCGCTCCGGTGATGACATGACAACCATACCCTCCACACAATTCTTCAGTTCCCGTACGTTCCCCGGCCACTCATAGGCGAGCAACAGGTCCATCGCCGCCGGTGACATGACCTGGGGACTGCGCCCGTTTTCTTCTGAGAACTGCCGGAGAAACTCGTTGACGAGGATGGGGATGTCTTCTCGACACTCGCGCAGGGGTGGAATGCGGATCGTTACCACGTTGAGCCGGTAGAACAGGTCGGCACGATAGCTGCCATCCTCGACCATCCCCTCCAAGTCTCGATTGGTGGCGGCCAACAGGCGAACGTCAGCACGAATCGTCTCGGCTCCACCGACCCTCTCGAATTCTCCGCCCTGGATCACACGCAGCAGTTTCACCTGCGTTGCAGATGACAAGTCACCGACTTCATCGAGAAACAGTGTACCCAGATCGGCGAGTTCGAATCGCCCCTTGCGCGAGGTGCTGGCGCCGGTAAATGCACCCCGTTCATGGCCGAACAACTCGCTCTCTACGATGCCCTCTGGCAGAGCTCCGCAGTTGGTCTCGACAAACGCCCGGTTCCGGCGAGGGCTGTTCTGGTGAATCGCCTTGGCGACCTCACCCTTGCCGGTTCCTGTCTCGCCTGTCAGCAATACTGTTGCACGCGAAGGAGCGACCTGTTCGATCTGCGCGTAGATACGCTGCCATGCCGACGAGCGCCGGGCGATGCCCCCATACCGGTAACGCTCCTGCAGACGGCGCTGCAGGTCACTCACCTCACCCACCAGTTTCTGGTAGGACAGCCCGCGTTCCAGCACGGCCCGCAGTTTACCGAGATTGAGCGGGCGCACCTGGAAATCATAGGCGCCCTGGCGCATCACTTCGGTACCCTGCTCGATATCGTCTGCCTTGCCGGTAACAATGGCGCAGATCTCAGCGTTGCGCTGGCGGGCAAGTTGAACGATGCGGAACCCGTCGATACGGCTGTCTGACATGTGGCAGATCAGCGCATCGACGGGTTCAGAGTCGAGAATGTCGTAGGCGGCTGCTCCCGCTCTTGCCCACAAGACCTCGAAGGACTCCTGGCGCAGAAACGAAACAAGCTGTTGTGTGGCTTCGTCCTCTGGAGATACTACCAGAACACGTGGTTTTGCCAGTTCCGCGGACGCCGGTGCTGCCTGCATCACTTCATGCGGCCTTCCGTTGTTTTGCATCGCTGATAAGGCTTGTGGCGATCACGTCTGCCACATCGTCGACAAGAACAAATTCGATTTCATTACGAATCGTCGCGGGCAGCTCCGCCAGATCGCGCTCGTTACGTCTTGGCAGAATGACAGTTGTCATACCCGCCCGTCGTGCGGCCAGGACCTTCTCCTCAATTCCCCCTACGGGCAGGACTCGACCACTCAAGGTCACCTCACCCGTCATTGCCACATCACCGCGAACCGGAACCCCACTGAGCAGAGATACCAGGGCCGTGGTCAACGCCACGCCAGCAGACGGTCCATCCTTCGGCACAGCGCCTGCTGGCAGGTGAATGTGAATCTCCTGACCGACGAACGACTCCTCGCGCAGGTTCAGTGCTTCGGCATGTGAACGGACATATGAGAGCGCGATCTGCGCCGATTCTTTCATGACATCGCCGAGTTGGCCAGTCAGACGCAGCCCCTCACCGGTCATCCGGGTCGCCTCGATGTACATCACCTCGCCTCCGGCCGGTGTCCAGGCGAGACCGGCAACCAGTCCTGGTGTCGCCTCCACATCCTCACGCAGGTCCTCATTCGGCGAAACCTTCTCACTCCCGAGGTAGGCGTGGACATCTTCCGTGCTGATACGAAATGGACCACGCCCTCCTTCAACGACTCTTCGGGCCAGCTTGCGTCCGACATTGGCCAGTTCACGCTCGAAGTTCCGCAGTCCCGCCTCGCGCGTATATCGACGGATGATGTGCAGCAACACATCATCGCCCATCGCAACCTTGCGCCGGCCCAACCCGCTCGCCCGCAGCTGCTTTGGCAGCAGATGCCTGCGCGCGATCCGCACCTTCTCTTCCTCGGAGTATCCAGATAGCTGCAGGACTTCCATGCGGTCACGCAGCGCTGCCGGAATCGTATCGAGACGGTTCGCCGTCGCCAGGAAGATGACCTGTGACAGATCGACGGGCACATCGAGGTAGTGGTCGACGAACGCATGGTTCTGTTCCGGATCCAACACTTCGAGCAGCGCCGACGATGGATCGCCGCGGTGGTCGGCCCCAATCTTGTCGACCTCGTCAAGTTGAATCACCGGATTTGCCGTACCAGCCTTGCGCAGCGCTTGCACGAGTCGCCCCGGCATGGCGCCCACATACGTGCGGCGATGGCCGCGGATCTCGGCCTCATCATGGACGCCACCTAGTGATAGACGAACAAATTTCCGACCCAGAGCACGCGCCACGGAGCGTCCCAACGATGTCTTGCCCACACCTGGGGGGCCGACGAGCAACAGTACAGGGCCACGTGCGCTCGCCTGTGGGCCGCGCAGCTTGCGTACGGCTACGTATTCCAGAATCCGTTCCTTGATCTTGTCCAGTCCTTCATGGTCCTCATCCAGTACTCTTTTGGCGCGATCGATATCGGTACGCTCAGAGGAACGCTTGTGCCAGGGCATGGCCAGGACCCAATCGATATACGTCCGTGAAACCGAGGCCTCGGCGGCGCCTTCAGGCATCAACTCCAAACGTGCCAACTCACGACGAATTTCGCTCCTGGCTTCTTCTGGCAGGCGTGCCGATTCCACCCGCGTGCGCAGGGAATCGCGGTCATCACTTTCTGCCGTACCCAGCTCACGCTGGATCGCCCGCATCTGTTCGCGCAGGATGTGCTCACGCTGGTGCTGACCAAACTCCTGCTGAACCTGTTTGTGGATCTCCTGTCCCATCTCAAGAACTGCAAGCTCATGCTCGAGGAGCCTCGTCAGTTCCACCAATCGCGTCCGCACTGTCGCCTCGATCAGCAGGCTCAGTTGCTTCTCGCGCGTGACTGCGGGTACGTTGGATGCAATCAGATCAGCCAGTACGCCGGGCCGCGTTTGTTGCTCCCTGGCGGCAAGTTTCAGAGGCTCCGGCAGGCTGGTTAGATCTATGTAGCGGACAAACTGGCTAAGCAGGTGGTAGGCCAG
>CALFPI010000206.1 GCA_937919035.1 uncultured Gemmatimonadaceae bacterium | reverse complement strand
CCTCCTTGGAGCGGAAATGCACGCGGCACCCCACTTTCTCACCCGAGTCCTCGTCGACGACGCGCACATGCACCCATTGGGTGCCCTCGTTGGCGACGACCTCGATGCGAACCGGACCGTCCGTCGCTTTGCCATCGGCGAGTACGTCCCCCCAGGCGAACTCAGCCTGGCTGCCACCCTCTGCATCGCTGACTTTCAGCGTGCCGTGGGCGGATCCGTGCACTTCGACATAGCCGCCGCGTCGCACGGTCTGCCCGCCCGCCCCCCAACCGGTCTCGTCCGTCGTCAGATACTCTTCACCCACCTCAAACAGGTCATCCTGTCGGGCGATGACCCCGCGTTCCATGTCAACCGTCGGCGGCGCCGTGGCCCCATCCACGGTGACGGCAATGGTCTTGCGCGACGGCCAGATGAAGGGATCCTCCTCCTCATCACACAACGTCACCGCCCCGAGGGCGATGGGCGTCACCGATGTCGCCTCGACGACGATCTCGCGGATCTCGATCTCGGCATGGGGGTTCTTGAAGTCGAACAACCACCAACCGGACAGGTCATGTCCCATCTCGGTGGGTCCTCCTGCGGGACTGCCATCGGCACGGAACCAGGCGTTGTACTCACCCGTCTGCCCGCGTCCATAGCCGAGGACGGTATCGTTGATGCCGATGGGGTGATGGGTACGACAGTTCCGGCACTGGAACGGATGATGGCCCCATTGCGTCGAGATGTCGTGGATCTCCCAACGCCGCCGGAGGGGCTGCTCCACCTCGGTGCCATCCGCATAACGGATGAGGTAGCGGCCAACGGGCAGGCTCGCACCCTCCATGGTGGCCCAGTGTCCGTCCACTGGTGCACATGCATGGGCAAAGAGAATCCGCCGGGCCCGGTCACCGACAGCAATGGTCACCGACTTGTCGGTATCACGTCCGGCATCAGCGACCTGCACATACCAGTGCGGCTTCTCCTTTTCGCCAAGCCGGAAGGGCACCCCCCAGAAGCGGCTGTCGCCGGCAGGCATGGCGGACAACGCCGTGCGTTGTGGGTCTGCTCCCATATACGGCCACAACCAGTGGCTGTCACCGATATCGATGTTGGCCACGCCGGCATTGTGCACTGGCGTCAGGTCGAGGGTGCGAAAGGTGTCGGTCATCACGCTGATCTCCTGATCACATGTATCTCTTGCGTTCCGCCAGCATACCCATGACGACAAAGGCGGCGATCACAGTGAGGGGCAGGTAGCCACTGCCGAAGTAGAGCAACAGGCTGCGCACGGCTGAGGCGCCGGCGGCGGCAAGCATGCCGTAACCGAACACACACAGCAGGACAAAGGCGGCGGTGCGTACGAGGAAGTTGTAGCCGCGTATCTGTTTCTTGACGAAACCGTTGATCTCGTCGCCGAAAATAACCAGCAGTGTGGTCACGATGGCAGTGGAGATCGTTGCCATGTGGGCCTGAATCCAGGTGGTGGTGCCAGCGAGGGCGGCAACCAGTTGCTGCAGAATCGTGTGGAGGACGTCCATGTGCTCCCTTCGTGTCAGCGACGCTGTGCATTTTGGCGGTGGGCAATGCGGAGCAATCTAACGCGGGGGCCCTCATTGAGGCCAGCGACGCCCCCAAGTAGATTCACTCTCATGGCAGACACAATCCCATCGACAGGGCAGTTCGCTCTTATCATCGCCCCCAAGGGCCGCACCCAAAACAGCATCGTCAGACATCTGATGCTGCTGCTCAACTATCGATATGGCCTCGATCTGTTCGTCGCCAATAGCTTTTATGAAGGGTTTTCGGCCGTGCAGCGGCACGGCAATCGATTGGTCTGCGCCGCTGCCATCCTCGATCGAAAGACGGACAGCCGCACGTCGATCTCCTCCCTCAACCTCGAGGGGAAACTGCCGCTGTTCCTCGTGATCCCTGAGCACGCCAAAGCCCAGCACGAGGAACTGTGTCATCGCCTCGACGACGTCTGGTTCGTCACCTGGGAGGAAGCCCTCGCCGCTGACACGCCTGGTTCCCTGCGACGCATGGTGGAACGTGTTTTCGCTGAGCGCAACGTGGGCGAGTTGTTTTCTGCCGAGGTGCTGGCGCTGCCCTACGAGCAGATGCGGGAGCGAGTCGCCCAGCGGATGCGCAACGTCAAGACCTTGCCCACTCTGCCTGAAGTGGCCGTACGGATCATGAATATGATCAATGATCCAGCGAGCACGGCAGCCGACCTCGAGGACGTGCTCACCGCCGATCCGGCGATCGTGCACAAGCTGTTGCAGGTGGTCAATTCGCCTCTCTTCGCCGGCTCGGGTCACAAGGGAGACTGGAGCCTGCATGAAGCCATCGTGCGTCTGGGGATGAAGCAGGTCAACTCCATCGCGCAGCAGATCAAGATGATGAATTCCCTCGTCAAGCCCGAAGAGAGCCCCTTTGATCTGCGCCGCTTCTGGGAACACTCCGTTGCTTGTGCGGTCATCGCCGACAGGATGTACCGGGGCAAGATGTTACCCTTGAAGGACGACCTGCAGTTCAGTGACTACTGGATCGGCGCCCTGCTGCACGATGCGGGCAAGCTGATACTCGGCTTCTTCTTCTGGGAACACTTCGAGGAACTGCTTGGCCACATGCGTGCCAACCAATGCACCTTCCGCGAGGCGGAGAAGGCGACAGGTGATGTCGCCAACCATGAACTGCTCGGTCGTCTGCTGTTGATGAAATCACACGTTGGTGAGCGCCTCGTTGAGACCGTGGCGACGCACCACACGGCGGGCCCACAGCCGTCGGATCTGGTCTGTCTCGTGCACCTTGCCAACGAACTGAGCAAGGAGCTCGGGTTCGGTTATCTCCCGGATGAGCCCCGGCTCTACGCCGCCGAGGTGCTGCGCAAGCTGGGCATGAAGACGTCGGCTGTTGTCAGCTTGCGCGAACGTCTGGGCCTGGACCTGCCCGACGAGATCCGCGCCCTCGTCGATCGTTGCACGATCATCGACTGAACTTCCTCAACGGCCACGCAAGACGTCGGCGTACCGTGCCAGCGGCAGGTTGCCGCCGGATAGCACACCACAGACCCGGCGCCGGGCCAGACGCTCATGCAACTTGATCGCCGCCGCCAGACTCGCTGCCCCCGCCCCCTCGGCAACAACCCGGGCTTCCTGCGCCAGCAGGCCGATGGCAGCGTCGATCTCGGCATCTTCCACCAGAACAAAATCATCGAGTTGCTGCCAGAGGATTTCCATGGTCATCGCAAAGGCTACGCGTGTCGCCATGCCCTCGTGCGGCGTCGATGTCTCCGCCGCTAGATCCAGACGCTTCTCGTGCCAGGCCCGCCAGGCGGCCGGCGCTGACGCTGACTGCACCCCGATGACCTCGATCGCCGGATTTCTTGCCTTCGTCGCCAGACAGATGCCCGCCGCGCCGCTGCCACCGCCGATGGGCACGAGCACCGTCTCCATATCGGGCGCCACGTCCAGGATCTCGGCGCCAATCGTGCCCACGCCGGCGATCAGGTGTGGCTCGTTGGCGGAATGCACAAAACGCCGGCCCTCTTCGCCTGCAGCCTCTTCGGCGGCGATGCGGGCCTCATCAAAGTCCTTCCCGTGCTGACGGACCTCGGCGCCGAGGCGACGAATCGCGTCAAGTTTGGCCTCGTTGGCCCCCTCTGCCGGCGCATAGATGACGACAGAGGTGCCGAAGAGGCGCCCCGCCCAGGCGATGGACTGACCATGATTGCCGGTGCTGGCACTGATCAGACCCGCTCGCTTCTCATCCCGTGTGAGACGCCCCACCAGATTCACGCCGCCGCGGACCTTGAAAGCCCCGACAGGTTGCAGATTTTCACATTTCACGGCGTAGTCGCAGCCCAGAAGCATCGACAGGCCTTCGCTGCGTACCAGGGGTGTCGGCGGCAGGTGGGGGGCGATGAATTGCGCCGCATCGGCGACGTCGGCACTTGTTGGCGGGGGAATCATAGCAGGTGGCTTCGCGCCTGGCTCAACTCGCGTGCCAGGCCACGTCGATAGATATCGACATCCAGACCTACAGCCAGCAGTCGATAGCCGGCGTCGAGCAGGACCTCCGCTTCCTCGGCGGTTGCCGCCAACCGAGCCAGAGTCTTGCCCTCCGCCACGCAGGCATCACGCACGGCGTCTTCGGCACGGCGGTAGTCGGGATGGTCGAACTGCGTCGGGATTCCGAGGAAATTCGCCAGGTCGAAGTGGCCGATCCACAGGACATCAATCCCGTCAACGGCGGCAATCTGGCGCGCGTTGCGGGCCCCCTCACCACTCTCGATCTGCGCGATGACGAGGGTGCGTTCGTCGGCGAGGCGCATCTTCAGCGCAACATCCTGATCGGTGCGATAGTCGTCGTGGGAGAGGCCGAAACCGGCACCACGCTTGCCCCCCGGCGGGTACTGACAGCTGTCGGCGAGGCGCTTGGCCTGCTCCGCATCGTTGACCATGGGTGCCATGACACCCAGAGCCCCGGCGTCGAGGACCCGGGCCGCAAAGTGGTACTCCGTCGCCGGAATGCGCACAAAGGGCACCGCCTGGGTACCGCCGCAGGTCGCAATCAAGGTGCGCACGGTCTCCATCGACCATGCCGTGTGTTCCATGTCATAGAGGATGAATTCCGCCCCGGCCGCGTCGGCCAGGCGGGCAATGCCAGTGGTGCTGAACTCCATGGCCATCGTGCCAAGGGACCGCTCCCCGCGCAGGAGCTTCTGCCGCACCGGATTCTCTCTCATCGGGCTCCTACTCCTGGCGCCGACGGGCAGATGCCGCCAGCCGTTGCTGGAAACGTTCGGTCTGCAGAACCTCGGGATTTACCACATAGTCCGGCGCCCTGCCTTGTGAGATCTCCAGAATGCCGCGAAAGGCGCTCTCACCCATCAGGCGGAAGCACTCATCCGTCCACGACAGCGCGTGGGGTGCAACGATGACGTTGTCGAGTTGCAGCAGTGGGTCGGCATTGTCCACAGGCTCTTCCTCGAAGACATCGAGAGCGGCGCCGGCAATGCTGCCGTCCTGCAAGGCTTGTGTCAGCGCCTGTTGATCGACGATCGGTCCACGGGCAACGTTGATCAGGTACGCCGATGACTTCATCCGTCGCAAGGCCTCCCTGTCGAGCAGATGCCGGGTCTGTGGCGTCAGGGCGCAGCAGAGGATGATGAAGTCCGACGATGCCAGCAGTTCATCGCGGGACACCAGCTCGACACCCAGCTGACGGGCCGCTTCCGCATCAGCCGAGGGGTCCGTCGCCTGCAGATGCATCTCGTGCGGCGCCAGCAGGTGGCAGATCTCGCGGCCGATGTTACCGAAGCCGAGCAGACCCAGAGTCCGTCCGCGCAGGCCGACGCCCATATACTGCGCCTTCTCCGCCCAACGACCCGTCCGCGTCAGTCGGTCCTTCAGTGGCATCTTGTGGGCCAGAGCCAGCAGAAACGCCAGGGCAGCACTGGCCACGGGTCGACGCACACCGTCGGGTGTGATGGTCAGAGCCACACCGTGACGGGTGCAGGCATCCACGTCGACGCTGTCGTAGCCAACGCCGAGGCGTGCCACAATGGCCAGTCGTGGGGCGGCGGCGAGGGTCCGCTCGGTGACCAGCGGCGCCAGCACGAGCACCGCGTCGAGGTCAGCCATCTGCGTCGGTGGCAATTGCTCGCCGGCACCACCCTCTCCGAGGCAGGCCCAGGCGATGCCATTCCCATCGAGGGCGGTCGTATCGATATCGGCGAAAGCTTGCGCGCCGTCGTCTTTGAGGAAATCGCGGGTCAGACCGACACGGAACATCTAGCTCTCCTCGGCGGAACGGATGCGGTTTTCAGCCTGTGCCAGCACCTCATCATTGTCGAAGGCCTCGATGATGCGCTGCCACCGGGCTGGTGGTTGCTGCTGCAGCTGCCGGACCTGTTCGAGCAGGGCAGGCAGGGCACGGATCACATTGTCGACGATGGTCACCGTCGCCGCACGGGCGGTGCGCGACAGCGGATTCAGATCCACCGTCAGCACCTCCCGCCCCAGGCGGCGCAGGGCCTGACAGCGATCGCCGTCTTCCAGGGGCACAAAGATCACGTCCGCATGCAGGATGCCCTGAGGATGAACGAAGCGTCGATTGGACTCGATTCCTGCAAGTGTGGCGACACCATCCGGCAGCAGCACATCAGCGGCGCCGTGGGCCCGCAGGTGCCGGGCAATAGCCGCCTCGCGGTCGGACGAGGTATGAAAGATGTTGACCTCCAGGGGGGCGCCCGTTGCGGCGGACAGACGCACGAGTTCATCGGGCACAAGCGCTGCCGCATTGCCGTTCACTGACAACACAGGGCGCTGCGCTTGCAGCAGGTACGCCGCCGTCGCCTCCACGGCACGGTCCGCCCAGGCACCGGAGACTTCCCCCAGCAGGTAATCGTAGGCCTCCCCCCGGCCATGAGCGATCAATCCGTGTGGCGAGGTGACGCCAGCTTCGACGCCGGCAACGATGCGCTCGCGCAGGCGCAGGGATTCGTACCGCGGGTGACTCTCGGGAACGTCGCTCACGGCAGCACCTGCACGGCCTGCCCGGACAGGGCCGTCTCGGTGGAACCTGTGAAAGCAACGGTGCTGAACACAGCGTTGCCGAGCATGATCATCGACGCCTGCCCCCCCGCCCGGCCGACTTCTTCGATGGCTGCGCGCACGCCGTCGTGGGCAAGCAGGCCGCTTTCTTCGGCGAACCGTCGCGACACCCGGATTGGCTCGCCGATGTCGAGATGGACCCGTTTCTTGAGCTCAGCGAGTTCCTCGAGGGCGTCATCGGCGGCAGCGTTGATCCGTGCTCTGCGACCAGCATCGGACAGGATCTCACGGGTGCTGATGGCACCGAAGTAGCGGTAGTGGAGCGGTACATCCACAGCCACCGGCATGGGTTCTGCGGCGAGGGGATCCCCGGCAACAAGCTTCACCAGACACCCACCGTGGAACTGTGCACACACATCCCCCAGGCCCGTCAGATTCTGCACTTCCGCTACGTGCGCCGCCGTCGCCAGCGTTACGCGATCGAGCCCCAGTCCCAGCAGTTCGTTGACGGCGAAGGCCGCTGCCAGGGATGATGCGCCGCTGAGGCCAAAACCGCTGCTCAACGGCAGCGGCGTGCTGATACGAATTGCCAGCCTGGCATCGGGGGCCAGTGCTGCCAACAGGTTGTTCACCGTCGGAAAGTCGATGGCCTCACCGTTAAAGGTCAGTGATGGCGTGTCGGCATGAGACAGGGTTACTGTCGCGCCTTCGCGCACGGTGAAACCGAGCCCCAGGGAGTGCATCTTCGCTGGGTCATCGTCGGGGATCACCTTGAACACGCCGGACATATTGCCGGGCGCGAAGGCCCGTGCTGCTTCAATCATGATCTTGCTGGCTTCCTAGGTCATGCATTGTCGTCAACCACCCGGACAGGGCGGACACATCATCGAGCCCGGTCACCGGCCCGAAAGGAGCGAACTCGTCGCTCCGGGTAGTACCGCTGAGAACGGCAACAAAGTCAATCGACGCCCGCATCGCGGCCTCGGCATCGGGCAGGCTGTCACCGACGTAGAGTACGTCACGAGCGTTCACAGTCAGCCTTTCGAGGGCTTTCAGCAAACAGGCAGGGTCGGGTTTGTGCTGCACCACATCTTCGGCACCAATGACGGTATGCACCAGATCTGACAAGCCCTCCCGCTGCAGAATCTGCTCGATTCGGTAGCGGAACTTGGTGGAAGCAATGGCGCTGCGGATCCCGTTGCAGGCCAGAAAGCGCAGCATGGACGGCACCCCGTCATAGATGGCTGTGTTCTCTGCCATCACCTGATCGGCGCGCGCCTGGAAACGCTGGCGGAACTCGTCGACGCGAGGGCTGTGTTCCTTGCCGCTCAACGTAGTCAGGATCTCGGGCACGGAGAGGCCGATGGTACGGCGGATCTGTTCTGCCGTAGAAAGCGACAGGCCCATGGCGGTCTGCGCCGTCTGAATGCAGTCGATAATCCCCACAGATGAGTCTGCCAGCGTGTAGTCAAAATCGAAGATGATCGCCTGCGGGCGAGGACGCTGTCGTTGCGTCATCCGCCGCCTGCGTTGACGCCCAGGCCCCGACGATAGGCCTCCACCGACAGCAGTTCGTCCGGTGCAACGTTGCCGAGGTTGACCTGGCTCCCGTAGCGTTCGATCAGAAGCCGTCGCAGGTGGTGAATGTCGCACGGATGGACACCCGCAATCCACGGACCCGGCAGTTCGAACATGACCTGGTCGACCCCGATGATCCGGACAATCTCGTCCACCGCCGCCGCGGTCTCCACGTCATCCGAGATCAATTCCGCCGCCTCCAGCAGAATCACTTCGGCGCCGGCCTCCATGCAGGCCCGCGCATTGTCGACGAGAGGGATCGAGTTGTCGAGCCCTTCCTTGCGCCCCACTTCGCCGAGCACGTGCAGGCCATAATCCTCGACGGCCTCGGTGATGAGGCGCTCCTTCCACTGCAGAGAGACCGGCGCGAGATTGTCCGACACTTCGATCCAATGGTAGCCCGCTTCGACGCAGGCGGGCAGGTAGCGCTCGCGTTTTCCGTGCACCTCGGCGTATTCCAGGTACTGCCCTCCGGGAAAGGGCTCGACGTCCCGCGACCGATACTGATCGATCTTCTGCCGCAACAATTCCCGCGAACACAAGCGGGACAGACCGACTGCGATCTTGGCAAAGTCGAAATACTCGGCACCGATGTCGGTAAAGTCGCGTTGCTGCCCGAGGGGGATCCCCCAGTCGATCACCATGGTCCGGCCGGAGGCGCGCGGTTTGCAGATGCGCTGCTGCGCCTTCATGCCATCAAGGCCGGCAAATGGATGATCGTCAGGATTCATCGGTTGCATGCTTTCAGTCCTCCAACGGACGGCGTAGTGTCGCACCGGCAGGCACGACTTCGCCTGTTTCCCCGCCGGTGGCGGTGCGCCAGGTCAGCGTCGTCTCAGTCTCGCCGCCATTGTACAGGAGCAACTCGCCCACCTGCGACCCGGCGGTCGGACGTACGAGAGGCAGAATCGCCTCGGGCACACGCTCGGCCCCCCGGTCATCACGCAGTCGAACGGTGGGCTCCACGGCGCCGCAGAGATCACGGCAGCCAAGCAGCAGCGCTCCGTAACATCCGGTGACGGCACCTGTGCCCCAGTTGCGCCCGTGACCGGCAGCAACGGAGCAGATGGCGCCGCCCATGTCGGCGTGCTCACGGCCACCGCGCAGGATTCTGCGGGCGATGTGGAATTTGCGCGCCGCCCCGTGCAGCGCCCGCCGCGCATGCTCTGCGTCGCCGCTGATCTGATACGCGAGGGTTGAGGCGGCAGTCGATGGTTCACGCAGCGGACGGGCCGAACCGTCGTCGCCAAATTCACCCCAGTAGAGCATGTCCTGACGTTTGCCGATGCCCGGCTCACGACGTTTGCGCTGCTCCGGTTCCATCATCACCCATGGCGCATCGTTCTGCGGT
>CALFPI010000205.1 GCA_937919035.1 uncultured Gemmatimonadaceae bacterium | reverse complement strand
CCGCCACACACGAATTCGTCGTGCCCAAGTCTATGCCGATTACCTTGCCCATTGCGCAACTCCTGCTTTCTGCTGTCAGTTCAGGGATCACAGTCTGTCCTGCACTGTGAGTTTGTCATCCGTGCCGTCTGTAGCAAGGTGCATACCAAGGATTTCCGTATCATTCATAAGGCTATGCAGAACAAGAAGATACGGCCATTGAATGCGCGCAGGAGGGAATCAGGGGTTTCCGGCAGGGCGGGTAGGGCTGCCATTGTGGCACGAGAGGCTGCCGAATACGACAAGGAGATCAGACATAGGTGAGGCAACTGATTGACAGGGCCCCCGGGGGCGGCTAGATTGTCCCGATTCACCCGAATTCATATGAAGCATTGTATCCCTCTGTTGCACAGAGAGTTGCGGCGTACATGGCGTTTGAATTGGTGTCACCCTACCAACCGCAAGGCGACCAGCCCCAGGCCATCCGCGAACTGACGGAAGGAATCAAGCGAGGCGACCCGTTCCAGACCCTTCTCGGTGTCACGGGAAGCGGCAAAACGTTCACCATCGCCAATGTGATCGCCGAGTTGGATCGGCCGGCACTTGTCATGTCACACAACAAGACGCTCGCCGCGCAGCTCTATGGTGAACTTCGGGGCTACTTCCCAAACAACGCCGTCGAATACTTCGTCAGCTACTACGACTACTACCAGCCCGAGGCCTACCGCCCGTCGACCGATACGTATATCGAGAAGGAAATCGATATCAACGAGGAGATTGATCGTCTCCGCCTCAAGGCGATGGCCTCCCTTCTTGAGCGCCGCGACACGATCATCGTCGCCACCGTGTCGTGCATCTACGGTCTCGGTTCTCCCAAGCTGTTTCAAAGCCAGAGACTCACGGTCAAGGTGGGGGAGCGGGTTGAGCGGGACGACATCCTGCGCAGGCTTATCGACATCTACTATTCGCGCAATGACCTGGAGCTGAAACGTGGCTGCTTCCGTGTCCGCGGGGACGTCATCGAGATCGTCCCTGCCGCCGAAGATCTGGCGATACGAATCGAGTTGTTCGGTGACGAGGTCGAAGCCATCACCATCCTGGATTCGGTCTCCGGTCAGCAGGTCGATGAGCGTGAAGGGGTCACACTGTATCCGGCCAAGGCGTACATCACGGACGAAGACAAGATCGCCCGCGCCTGCGAAGGCATTTTGCTTGAACTCGATGGACGTCTGACGGAACTGCATGATCTTGACAAACTCGTCGAGGCCCATCGGCTGGAGACTCGGACCCGGTATGATGTGGAGATGATCAAGGAAGTAGGGTACTGCTCGGGGATCGAGAACTACTCACGCTACATGGATCACCGCGAGCCCGGTGCACCACCATGGGTATTGATGGATTACTTCCCCGATGACTACATGCTGTTCGTCGATGAGTCGCATATGACTGTGCCTCAGGTTCGTGGCATGTGGCGAGGTGATCGCTCCCGCAAGGATATGCTCGTCGAACACGGTTTTCGCCTGCCCTCGGCTTATGACAACCGACCCCTGTACTTCGAGGAGTTCGAACAGCATATGGGGCAGGCGGTATTCGTTTCAGCGACCCCATCTGCCTACGAACTGGAGAAGTCCGGCGGCGTTGTCGTGGAGCAGGTGATCCGTCCGACGGGGCTCATCGATCCCGTGATCGAGGTGCGCCCTCTGGGCAATCAGGTCGATGACTTGATGCATGAGATCAAGCTGCGCACCGAGAAGAATGGGCGGGTTCTGGTGACAGTTCTGACCAAGAGGATGGCAGAAAAGTTGACAGATTATCTGGTGCAGTTCGGCTTTCGTGTGCGTTATCTGCACTCCGAGATCGACACGCTCGAGCGGGTGGCCATCCTCCGTGATCTGCGTCTTGGTGAATTTGATGTCCTCGTCGGCATCAATCTTCTGCGCGAAGGGCTCGATCTGCCGGAAGTGTCGCTGGTAGCCATTCTCGACGCCGATAAGGAGGGCTTCCTGCGGTCGGCGCAGGCGCTCATTCAGACTGTGGGCAGGGCGGCGCGCAACGCGGCGGGGCTGGTGATTCTCTATGCCGACAAGATGACGAAATCGATGCAGCGGACGATCGATGAAACGGATCGTCGCCGTGTGATTCAGCTGGCCCACAATGAGAAACACGGGATCACGCCGCAGACCATCCTGCGCAGCCGCGAAGAGATCATGCAGGCCACGTCGGTGCTCGAGAGTGTCAGGCGTGTCACCCCCATGGAACAGCTTCCGGCTCTGGACATCGGCGCGATCGCCTCAGCAGAAGCCATGGAAGACATGATTCAGGAGATGGAAAAGCAGATGAACAAGGCGGCAGCCGAGTTGGAGTTCGAGAAGGCGGCCAATCTGCGCGATGAGATCAATCGTCTGCGCCAGCAGAACGAGAAGAAGGCGGGCTGACTACGTCAGTCCGCCTTCTCTCTGTTGTGTTGACGAATCGTACGGGTCGACGAATTACTGGGCGACGGCCTGCGCGCGCCGCATGACCATGCGGATTCGGGCCAGCAGTTCTTCGAGATCAAAGGGCTTCTCGATGTAGTCGTCGGCGCCATACTCCATGCCCATCACTTTCTGTGGCGTCGCGTTCAGCGCCGTCACCATGATGATGGGAATGACTGAGGTGATGGGGTTGCCTTTGAGGGTCTGACAGACCTGATAGCCGTCCACTTTTGGCAGACGCAGGTCCAGCAGGATCAGGTCTGGCTTTTCGGTAAACGACTTCGCCAGGGCCTCTTCGCCATCAGCTGCTTCAACAGTGGCGAATCCATGTTCGCCGAGGAATTCGCTCAGGGTGCTGCGCACGTCCTCTTCATCATCCACTACCAGAACCTTTGTTGGCCGATTCGGATCGCGGGCAGGCGCTACGCCACCCATGGCCCGAATAATGCCGAAACCGGGACCGTCTGCGCGAGCAGACGCCAACTGGTCAGCGATCTGCGACAGAGACAGCCCTTTGAGGCGCAGTTCCCGCAGCCGATCACGGATCTTCAGAATCTCCTCCCGATCAAACAGGTCCTTGTTACCCCGTTTATCGGTGACGCGGATGATACCGAAGTTCTTGTATTTACGGATGGATTCGACGGACTTGCCCAGCGTTTCAGCAACCTGTCGGATGTCGATCAATTGCTCGCTTTCGGGCATCTTCTTATCTCTCGCTCTCCAGAGGGCACGTACGAACAGGATGAGACGGACGACAAAGGGGTGTTCGCAGTACCTACAGTATCTTGTGTTACGAATAGTAGGGATTATACCAAATAGTAGCTTTTAACGTCAAGTCATTGCTTGTAGGTATTATCGGCAGGATTCCGGGGTTGTGCAGCTTTTCACATCATGAGGGCAGGATCGGTGATTGACCCCTGTCCCGGCGGGCGTTAGATTGGAGCCGCAGATTCCTCCATGGGCCGCTCAGGCACGCGGGGGAGGGACCCCAGGCAGGGCCCATTTTTCTCCGTAAGTCATTACGAGCAAGGTGGTTATGGCGCAGGCCAACGGTAAGATCATCGTTGACGTTCAGGATGTGACGATGATCTACAACTCCAAGAACCGGGATACATCCACGCATGTGCACGCATTGCGTGGCCTGTCAGTTCAGGTCTACGAAAACGAGTTCTTTGCAATCATGGGCCCTTCGGGCTCTGGCAAGAGCACTTTGTTCAATCAGATCGGTGCCCTGCAGACGCCAACATCGGGGAAGGTGTTGATCGAGGGAGTGGATCTGGCGACGCTGTCCCCGGCGAAGATGGCCGCTGTTCGCTGCTTCGAACTCGGGTACATCTTCCAGACATACAACCTGTTGCCGGTGATGAGCGCGCTGATGAATGTGGCGCTGCCGACGATTTTCGCTGGCATGACCACCGCTGAAGGCGAAAATCGTGCCATGGAGTGTCTCGAAATCGTCGGCCTCGGGGATCGTGCCCACCACTTGCCCTCGGAACTGTCCGGCGGACAGCAACAGCGTGTTGCCATCGCCCGGGCATTCGTCAATCGGCCTCGCATCATCCTGGCCGACGAACCCACGGGCAACCTCGACAGCATCACAGGGCAGTCGATCATCGACTTCATGAAGAAGCTGCAGGAAGAGATGGGTTCGACGATCATCACCGTGACGCACGATGATAAAATGTTGTCGTCCTGCGATCGTATGGCCTGGATACGAGATGGCGCGCTGGAGCGAGTCGCCAATCGAGCCGACATTGATATCCGTATGGGGTCGATCAAGGAACACTGAACGAGAATCGCCCCGTCAGAGCGACACAATCAAAGGCTTCGAAAAACAGAAACGGCCGGCCCCCCACGGGGAACCGGCCGTTTCTGTTTCATGTTGGGAGACGGGGCGGTGTCAGCGTCGTCGGCGCTTGAGCCCCTCCTGAAGAAACAGTTCCCGGTTCGGGAAGGTGCCTGCAAGTGTGAAACCACCATCTACCGCGACCAGCTGGCCGGTCATGTAGGGTATGTGGGTGAAGGCCCAGGCGGCAATCGCGATATCCTCCGGAGCACCGATCCGTGCCAGGGGCTGTGACCCTCCTTCAGCCATCAGCGCATAGGTGTCGGCAACCGTATACTCGTGGCCCGTCTCTGCATCGATGAGGCCCGAGGGGCGCGACGTGAGAGGCGTGTCGACAACGCCAGGCCGCAGACCGTTGACGGTGATGTTGTATGGTCCACCCTCAAAGGCGGCGCCCAGGATCGCGTGATTGAGGGCCGATTTGCTGACACCGTAGGGGATTCGCGTCGTTTCCGGGGCAATGTCGGAGATCGACGTGACAAACAGCAGGCTTCGGTGAGCCGGGGTGAGTCCGGCGGCCGTCTCTTTCGTGGCGGCATCGATCATGTGCGTAAGGGCGCGTTGACCGAAGCGATACGCGCCCATCAGGTTCAGGTCGAGGACTCGAGCCATCTCTTTGTCGAGGTGCTCTGGCGGCGTCTCATGGAAGCGATAGCGGATGAGTTCGCCATCCTCGCCGCGGATGTAATTCGCCACACCCGAGTTGCTGATGGCGACATCGAGGCGCCCGAAATGTGCCACCGTCTCGTCGACCAGGCGGAACGGCTCGTCTCGTGCAGACAGGTCCGCGCCAATAACAAAGGCGTCGACGCCGAAATCCTGGCGTATACTGGCCGCGATGGCCTCAGCCCTGTCCTGACCGGAATTGTAGTTCACTACGACATCCCAGCCTTGCGCTGCAAAATGGCGGACTACGGCGGCGCCGATGCCACTGGAAGAGCCGCTCACCAGGCACACGGGCCGAGAGGCGGCATCAGCCACGGAGTGACCTCACGGCATCCACGACCCGAGCCACGTCGGGGATGGTGGGCAGCTCCAGAACCGGGCTGAAGGGGATGGGGACGTCGGCGGCGGCGATGCGCAGCACCGGCCCATCAAGCCAGTCGAAGGCGCGCTCCTGGATGACGGAGGCCAGTTCGCCGGTGATGCCATAGCGGGCGGCGCCCTCATCAATAACGATCGCATACCCGGTTTTCTTGGCGGATGCAACAATTGTGTCCGCATCGAGCGGATACAGGCAGCGCACATCGACAACCTCCGCCTCGATCCCTTCTGCGGCCAATACTTCGGCTGCTTCCAGCGACAAGCCAACCATGCTCGATGTTGCCACAAGCGTGACGTCACTGCCGGGCCGCTTGATGTCCGCCTGGCCGAGGGGAATGAGATACTCCTGCTCGGGTACCTCACCAAGATCGTTATACATCAACTTGTCTTCGAAAAACAGAACCGGATTGTCATCGCGGATGGCGCTCTTCAGCAGACCCTTGGCGTCTCTGGGACAAGACGGGATCGCGACCTTGAGGCCTGGAATGTGGGCAAAGAGCGCGTGCAGACTCTGTGAGTGCTGCGCCGCCGAGGAGCGACCTGCCCCCATGGACAGGCGTACCGTAAGGCTCACCTTGCACTGGCCTCCGGTCATGTAGCGAATCTTGGCGGCCTGATTGACCAGTTGATCCATCGTCAGCAGGGCGAAATCACCAAACATCAATTCGGCGATCGGCCGCATGCCGGTCATGGCAGCACCGACGCTGAGTCCGACATAGCCCTCTTCGGCGATGGGTGCGTCGATGACACGATTGCTGCCGAACTCGGCCCACAAGCCCTCACTGCACTTGAAGATGCCGCCGGATTTTCCCACATCCTCGCCGATGAGAATGACGGCTTCATCTCGACGCATCTCCTCGGCCATGGCCTCACATATGGCTTCGCGAAAGGTGATCTCGCGGGTCGGCTTGGCGGTGGCGGTGGCGGTCATGAGTAGACATCCTCGAAGGCCTGTTCAGGAGCCGGGTAGGGGGCTTCGCGGGCAAATTCTACGGCGGCAATGACCTCGACCTCGACCTGCTCTTGCACTGCCAGAAGTTGCTCGTCGGTGGCGACACCGGCCTTGAGCATGTCACGGGCCAGCAGTTGAATAGGATCCTTGTTGTCCATCCACCAGGCGAGTTCCTCTTTGGTGCGATAGCCGGCGGCATCGCCAACATGATGACCTTTGAACCGATAGGTCACGGCTTCAACGAAGGTCGGTCCACCACCTTTGCGCGCTTTGTCGACAGCACGACGGATGACTTCAAGCACGGCCAGCACATCGGCACCGTCGACACGTTCGCCATCCATGCCGAAACCCTTGGCGCGGTCAACGATTTCCTTGACGCCCGTTACCGCCTCAAAGGGGGTGTGCTCGCCATACTGGTTGTTTTCACACAGGTAGATCACCGGCAGGTTCCAGATGACAGCCATGTTCGCCGCTTCCATCAGGATCCCCTGGTTGGCAGCGCCATCACCGAAGAAGCAGACGGCGACCTGATCGGTCTTGCGCAGCTTGGCCGATAGGGCGGCACCCGTGGCGATACCGAAACTGCCACCAACGATGCCGTTGGCGCCGAGATTGCCCACGGACATGTCAGCGATGTGCATCGACCCGCCCTTGCCTCGGCAGTAACCAGCCTCTTTGCCCATGATCTCGGCCATCATGCCCTCGAGCCGCGCACCCTTGGCCAGGCAGTGTCCATGCCCACGATGTGTGGAGGTGATGTAGTCATCCGTGCGCAGCGCCGTACAGGCACCGACGGCGACAGCCTCCTCGCCGATGTATAGATGGGCCAATCCCGGCATGAGCCCGCGTGTGTAGACGTCCCACACGTGTTCCTCAAAGGACCGGATCTCAACCATCTTCCGATACATGGACCAGACGGTGTCAGCGTCTGGCAGGCGGGTGCGCCGGGTGCGGGCGCCATCGCCCCTGGGGGCGGACTTGCTGCGGGTGGCCGGGGCCGAGCGCGCAGGCTTGCTTTTTTTTGGTCTTGGGGAGGATTTTGCCATAGGGCGGCTGAAGATACGGGGATGGGGGGAAACACTCAACCAACGACGAAGGGCGATGACCGGGTTGCCGGCCATCGCCCTTCGTCGTCACGAAGAACAGGGATCGTCGCGGGAATCAAGCGGGCTCAACCGAACCCACCGGTCCAACGCAGACGCCTGCAGCTACTGCTTGTCACGGAAGTATGCAGCATTGATCTCAATATACTTGTTCCACTCTTCAGGGAGATCCTCTTCCGCAAAGATCGCCTCTACGGGGCATTCCGGTTCACAGGCACCGCAATCAATGCACTCGTCGGGGTCAATGTACAGCATATTGGCCCCCTCGCCGTCCACTGGATGGATGCAATCCACGGGGCACACTTCGACGCAGGCCTTGTCCTTCACGTCTACGCACGGCTCTGCGATGATGTAGGTCATGTTCTTAGCTCTCCCAAGTCTGCGTCGTGCCCCTCTGGGGCGTCACGTCCACGCCGCGGAAAAATGCCGCGTCCCGAATTCAAAATCCTATATAGAGACGACTGTCTGACCTGTCAACACGCGGATGAAACCGCTCTGCTCAAACGACAGTGCGTGCGTCCGATGCGGAGAGGTTTGCCAGCAGGTCCACCATCTCAAAATTACCCTCGGCCCGAACTCTCACGGTGAACCTCTGGCGCGCGTCTCCTTCACGTTCGATCTGTGTCGGCGCGCCGGCGTAGAGTTCATCAAGTACGGATTCGAGGTCCGCGCGGATCTGTGCCAGAGTCGCCTCTGAGTTGGCCGCATGCAGGCGGTCATTGATCGTAATGACTGCCTCGGAACCGACAAAGTGTGGCTTCGTCGCAGCATCTTCTGCTTGTTGCAGGCGTACGCAGGCTTTCAGAGAGGCCGCAAATGCCGCGCGCAGTCGCGCCGCATTCGAGCCCTGGGTGCCAATCTTGCTGCCATAGAGGAGTCCGTAGCGTCCGTCAGAGTTGTCGTAGGTATAGTTCGCTCCATGGCCGACGAGGACTGTTTTCGGGCCTCGCGCGACATGTTGATAGTCGGCGACGTCGATCAGGATCTCATCTGTTGTCAGCGGAATCCACTGGCTGAAGATGCGGAAGGCCTCCTTGGGACTGAGGACGGCCTTCTCAGCCAGGTAAAACTTGATATTGATCTTCTGCAGGTCGATGGCCATCGGGGCCCTTCCTAGGCCGTCGCCAAGGCATCAGCCCCGGCGGCGTCGGAGATGCGATTGTAGCAGGCGAAGGCGCCCTCGATGAACAACTGGCATTCCTCGATGGCTCGATGTGCGTCATCACGCCCCGGGTTGCGCAGCGCCTCCTCCTGCATGCGGAAGAGGTACCGTGCGAACTTGTCCTTGGCGTAGGTATCGAAGAACAACTCGGTGTCGACGAAGCGGGTCCTGAACTCGGCTATCACTGTGTCAGGCTCATCACCAACATCGAGAAACTGTGAGCGTACAAGCGCCCGGGCGCCGGCAACCATGGCTCTGAATGCCATGGAGTAGGCGCCACTGAAGTTGTTCTCATCCAGCAGAATCTGCGCCTCGAATACCTCGCGTTCGGCAGCGCCCAATTCGAATTGGGCCAGGGGTACGACCTCGCCGGCGCATTCGCCTTTACCCATGTCGTCGATGGTGAATTCGCGCGTGTCGCCCCAGTCGCGGTAGAAAGACGGGTCCTCTTCATAGGTCGGGACCTGCGCCAGATCGTCGAGCATGGCCTTGACATCACGCTTGCCGACGCGTGAGATGAAATCCTGGAAGATCTCGTCGCCCTGGCGCTCCGCCACGTAACGCTCGGTGAGTCTGTCGACGACGAGGGGGATGTTCTTCGACGGGACAGCAGCCATCGCCAGGCCGAAGGACTCGGCGTTGCCCTTCCACTTGCCCCCGAGGACTACCTGGAAGTGCGGCACGGTGATGCCATTGATCTTGCGACTGATGCCGTAGAAGCCAATGTCGGCAACATGGTGCTGACCACATGAGTTGAAGCAGCCGCTGACCTTGATCCGCATGCCCTGCACGGCCGCATCAAGGTTGTGGTACTTCTCGGCAAGTCGCGTGCGTAATTCCCCGGCCAGCCCGCGCGACGACGCGATACCCAGTTTGCAGGTGTCGGTGCCCGGACACGAGGTGACATCGACGATG
>CALFPI010000204.1 GCA_937919035.1 uncultured Gemmatimonadaceae bacterium | reverse complement strand
CAGCAACAGGGGGGCGTGGAGCCGACACAATTGCCGGCTCTGCTGGCGCACGTGGCCGACCTGAGCCACTTGCACGTGACCGGCCTGATGACGATTGCGGCGCACAGTGCCGACACAGATGAGGTACGCAGCTGTTTTCGACAACTCTATGCCCTGGCGCAAGAGAACCGCCACCGCCACCCCGCAGGCCTCGATGTCCTGTCCATGGGCATGAGCGGCGACTTTGAAACCGCGATCGAAGAAGGGGCCACCATGATACGCGTTGGCACGGTACTGTTTGGAGAGCGCACGACAGATGGGAAACCCGTATGAATGACCTGACGCCGAGCCGGGGTGGACCCATGTTCGATGGGTCCAACTTCCTCAATGGCATCCTCGGTCTCATCGACAGCCTGTTGATGTTCTACCTGCTCATCATCACGGCGCGAGTCATCATCTCCTGGGTGAACCCCGATCCCTACAACCGGATCGTGCAGATCCTCTGTGGCCTGACCGATCCGGCACTCAACGCTGTGCGCCGGCGCTTGCCTGCCTTTTTCTGGAGTGCCGGTCTTGATTTCACTCCCCTCATCGTCATGCTACTGATCTCCGTGGCCCGCCTCTTTCTCGGGAATCTGCACCTGTGAGTTCCGCCGACACACATGCTGCCGCAACGGCCAGCGCTCCGGTGTTCCATGCGGTTCCGGGTCACCCGGATTTTCCCGCTCAGGAGCGCGAGGTGCTGCAGGGCTGGATCGATGGCAATCTTTATCAGAAGTCCGTCGACAGCCGTCCAGCGGACAAGTCGTTCCATTTCTACGACGGGCCGCCCTTTGCCACAGGGCTGCCCCACTATGGTCATCTTCTGGCGTCGATCACCAAGGACGTCGTACCACGCTACTGGACCATGCGCGGGTATCGCGTCGAGCGCCGCTGGGGGTGGGATTGCCATGGCCTGCCGGTCGAGAATGAAGCCGAAGGCCAGTTGGGGTTGAAGTCGCGGCGCGATGTACTGGCGTATGGAATCCCGGAATTCAACGAGTACTGTCGATCGGTTGTACTGCGTTACACCTCCGAATGGCAGGACCTGATCCAACGGCTCGGCCGCTGGGTGAACTGGGACGACCAGTACCGGACGATGGACACGGACTTTATGGAGTCCGTGTGGTGGGTGTTCAAGTCCCTGTGGGACAAAGGCCTGATCTACGAAGGCTACAAATCGCTTGCCTATTGCCCGCGATGTGCCACACCGCTGTCCAACTTCGAGGTCAATCAGGGCTACAAGGACACCCAGGATCCCTCCGTTACGGTCCGTTTCCAGGTTGTCGGCCAGCCGGGCGTGTCGTTGCTGGCGTGGACAACAACACCCTGGACTCTGCCATCGAATATGGGTCTGGCCATCGGTCCGGATATCGATTATGTGCGGGTCACCACAACTTCAGGTGAGCAACTCATCCTGGCGCAGGCTCGACTCGACAGCTTGTTCCGCAAGCGGGAGGCGGAGATCGCCGATGTGCAGAGCGTTGCCGCCGCCGATCTCGTTGGTCTGCGCTACGAGCCTCTGTTTCCATACTTCCCCGAGCTCGCCAAAGAGGGTGCCTACCGAGTGGTGGCGGCCGACTTCGT
>CALFPI010000203.1 GCA_937919035.1 uncultured Gemmatimonadaceae bacterium | reverse complement strand
GAGTTCGTCCTGGGCCCGGCGATGCTCAACCTGCGGCACACGATAGATATGTCGCAGCAGGTCGAAGGACTCGATGACGGGCAGATCCCACCACAACTGAGTACGCTGGCCAAACACGACACCGATGCGCCGCACATGTTCGACGCGATCGCGCCAGGGAACGAGGCCATCGACTTCGCAGGTCCCCTCGTCGGCCACCAGAATGCCGCTGAGAATCTTTACGGTCGTTGACTTGCCGGCGCCATTGGGGCCGATGTAGCCGACCAGTTCTCCGGGTTCGATGGCAAAGGAAATTCCGTCAAGGGCGATGATGTCCCGGTAGCGCCGATGGAAGAGACCGGCCACGGCGCCACGTAGTCCCGGGCGACGCTCGGCAATGCGGTAGATCTTGCGCAGGTTGGTGACAGTGATCTGTGGCATGGTACCAGTCAGTGCAGGCAATGGAACATGAGCAAGGGGAATCTTCGTCCTTCAGGTCGAGACATCCCGCCGCAGGAGAGAGAACATGTGCATGTCCTCGAAGCGACCGTGCAAATACTCGTAGTCGCGCAACAGACCCTCGCGGGTGAAGCCGGACTTCGTCAGCAGACCACAGGAGGCGGCGTTGTCACGGAAGACGACAGCTTCCACCCGGTTCAATTCCATCCTGTCGAAGCCGAAGCTCAACACGAGTTGCAGCGCTTCGGTCATGATGCCCTGGCGCCAGTGCGCGCGGTCCAGGTCGAAGCCCAACACGGCCCGGGCGCTGCGCTGAATCCACAGATTGTAGCCGCACGTACCAAGCAACGTCTGCGGTGCTTCGGGGCGACAGATCGCCCAGCGCAGGCCGATGCGCTGTTCGTAGCGCTGCAACCACAAGGTCACGAGGTGCTCGCCCTGCTGCGGGTCCGTGAAAGCATCGAGATCGTAGTAACGAACGACCTCGTCATCACTGAACTGATGGTACAGGGCGGTGGCATCCGACGGCGCCAGGGATCGCAGCAGGAGTCGGTCACCGCGCAGGGCGGGGAAGGGCCCGGCGAACAGGGATTCGGCATCCATGTGGGGTCAGGTCGCCTCGAGGAAGTGCAGGATCTTCCCTGTCAAAGTGTCGATCAGGCGCACCAGCCCGGCTTCGCCACGCTCGGCGCTCGCCGGTCGTGAATCCTGGCCAAACTGGGCAAAGAGCGGTTCGTCCGGGTCATACTCGACGCCTGGATGACGGCCTTCCAGTGGCGGGGCGCCTTTGCTGGACCAGGTCGATGCCGCGTCGCGTCCCGGTCTCATGGCGGTCATGTCGATGTGTTCGGGAAACAGGGCCAGACCGAAGGACGTCTCCTCGAGGGCGGCATGATCGCCCTGCAGGCCCAGATCGCCGGCGATCGTCAGTTCCGTGCCGGCCAGGATCAGGCCATCCGGATGATCGGCGATCAGCCCCGGCACTGCCTCGCGCAACACGGACTGCCAGGGGTAGTGTCCGGCGAGCAGGAGGATGACGCGGAATCCGCAAGTGAACAACTGCCGCACGGTTGCGTCGAGGATGGCCGCCGTCGCCTGCTCCGGTTGGTAGTGGGTCCAGCGGAAATCGCCATGGCCACCGCCACCGCCCCACCACATCGTCGGCAGAATCACGCCGCCCGCCTGCGCCGCCAGGCGTTGGCAGATCCGGTCCGCCTTGAGGCCATCGTAGCCTACGGGCAGAGCCCATCCGTGATGCTCAAGAAGGCCCAGGGGCCAGTAGGCGACCGGATGGGAGGCCACGAGTGCATGCAGGTCGTCGGGGCGCAGCTCTTCATAGCGCCGCCAGGGGGCGTGGGGCTCGGTCATGGGAGTCAGGTCACCATTGGTCTGTGCGTGTCGGTTGACGGTTGACGCCCACGCAGTGAAGTACCTAGTTCGCGAACCTGTGGCAGTGGTAGCGGCCACCAGAGGCGTCGCATAGCATGGCGTGCGCACTGGCAGGGGTCAAGCGAGAGGCGGACCATTTATGGATGACATCATCGTGTCATGCACACGCGCACATCTAGGGCAGCGATGAAGTGCGATATCCATGATCGACAAGCCGTACCGACCGCCTGCCGGAACCGGGGATGCGTTTCCTGGTGTTGTCGTGGTCCTGGATCATTGCGCCTACCCGGAGGGTTCTGCGGGACCGGAGGGCGAGGCAGTGCGGGCTGTCGCAGCCCTGGCGCGGCACCACAATCCGCATGTGAAGCTGACCTTCCTGGTCACCGGGTCACAACAACCCCGTCCTTTCGTCGACACGCAGGCCATTGCGCACCGCATGCTTGAGGCCTTCGGCGCCGGACAGTTGCCTGTGGGGTTCGGATTTTCCCTGTGAGCTGTGGCTGCAGCAGAAGGCCACCTACGGCCAGCATCTGGCGATGATCCGTGATGAACTTGGGCTGTCGTCTGAGGAACGGGCACAGGTGCTGGGGGGGACGGCGATGCAGGTGTTCTTCCCGGACTGAACCTATCTGCTGTGCCTGGCGGCGGGCCCGGGGCCAATCTCGTGCGCGGACTGCAGCGCGAAGAAGGTTTCGTTGATGGCGCCGTCCACGGTATTGAGATGCCGCTGCACACTGTCCAGAAACT
>CALFPI010000202.1 GCA_937919035.1 uncultured Gemmatimonadaceae bacterium | reverse complement strand
CCACGCAGCATCTTTCTGTTGGGATCAATTTCCGGAGGCGAGTCTAGGTGGAATGCGCAACGTTGGGGGGGGGCTGCTTCTGGTGTCTGGAAGCGGTATACGAACAGCTTGCAGGTGTTACGGGCGTCGAGTCCGGTTACAGCGGTGGCCACGTGCCGTCGCCCACCTACGAGGCTGTCTGTACGGCAGCCACAGGCCATGCAGAGGTTGTGCAGGTCCGCTTTGCAGCAGAGGATATCACCTTCCGTGAAATCCTCGAGGTTTTCTTCGGTGTGCACGACCCAACGACGCAGGATCGGCAGGGCCATGATATGGGCCCCCAATACCGGTCGGCCATTTTTGCCCATGATGACGCCCAGGCTGCAACCGCCCGTGAGGTCGTTGAGGAGCTGACGATTCAGGGCATCTTCGACAAGCCCATTGTTACCGAGATCGTTGTTTTTGACAGATTCTGGCCCGCCGGGGATGATCACCGACAATACTTTCAGCGCAATCCCGGGCAACCCTACTGCATGATGGTTGTCGGCCCCAAAGTCGCCAAATTCCGTCAGCGCTTCGCCCATCGATTGCAGTGACACCCACCGACACACAGCACCAGATTCGCCGCGCCCGCTGTCGGCTCGTCGCGGCCCGTGTGCGCGCCGCCATCTGGGCGATGGCGGACCCGCAGGACATGGGAGCGCTGCTCACCGAGATCCGCGCGGGAATGGTGGAACTCGATATTCCCCTGCTCTACTGTGGCGTCAACATTGTCGACATGACGTCTGCCGAGCCGAGTGTCATCACGCACTCGATGAATCCAAAAGGCGACTGGAAACGACTGCAGAGCCGGGGCTCGATGGTTGTGCTGGAGTTCTGGCGGCAGAAGGACGTCGTCTATCGACGAGATCTGAGCCGCGACGATCCGTACGGTGAAAGCATCATCTTCCCCGGCGTCGGCTGCATCATCGATGTGCCTTTCCCCCAGGGCACCCTGGCTGCCAGCAGTCGTCAGGCAAACGCCTTCAGCGATGATGATGTGGACCTGCTCGAGGACATGGCGTTGCTGCTGGCAGATGGGTTTCGGCGGTTCGAGGAGCTCAAGGTCGTGCAGACCCGGATGCAGATTCGGGAGCAGGTGTGGAAGATGCGTCGGGCTGAGGACATCGTCCATGTCCTGACAACTCTGCGGGACGGTTTCGAGAAGCTTGGATTGCGCTATACGGCCTGCGGCATCAACCTCGTCCGTGAGGGCGGCGGCTTTGTCACCCACACCATGGAGCGAGGCACAGACTGGATCCCGCCACCGGGCGAGGGTCCACAACCTGTGATCGAGCGCTTCTGGCGCGAGGGGGTGGCCGTCTACCGACGGGATCTGCAGGCCGATGATCCGTACGGTGAGTGGCGCTGGCTGGCGAGTCTTTTCGCCAAGCCGGCCCGATGTATTATCGACATTCCTTTCTCCCACGGCACTCTGGCACTCAACCACACCGAGCCCAACGCTTTCTCCGCGGATCAGGTAGAGTTGCTGCAGGATCTGGCAGCCAGCCTGGAAGAGGGATTCAGGCGTATGGATGATCTGATGGCCTTGGAGCAGCGCAATGAGGCGCTGGAGAACTCCCTGGCCGAGAAAGTCGTATTATTAAAGGAGATTCACCATCGGGTTAAGAACAATCTCCAGGTGATCTCGAGTCTCCTGAGTTTGCGATCCAGTGCCATCAGTGACCCTGTGGCTCTGCGCAGCTTCGAAGACAGTCGGGCGCAGGTCGAATCGATGGCACTGATCCACGAGCGTCTCTACGAGTCGGAGGATCTGGCCCGCATCGATTGTGCCGAGTATGTGCAGGCACTGGCTGAGAATGTGTTTTCGTCCTACGGCATCGATGCGACACACATTCGACTGCAAGTCGCCATCGTGCCACATACGGTGACGATTGATACGGCCATTCAATGTGGCCTGGTCGTGCATGAGTTGGTGTCGAATGCGCTGCGCCATGCATTTCCCGATGGACGTCACGGGATCGTGCGGGTCGAGTCAGCGCCGTTCACCGACACCCACGGTCGGTTGCGGGTTGGTGATGACGGGGTCGGTTTACCGGCGCAGTTGGACCCAGGGAGGGCGACTTCTCTGGGGCTGCGTCTGGTCAGTGATCTGGCGCGGCAACTGCACAGCAATGTCGAGGTGAATCGTGATGGTGGCACAAGCTTCGAGGTGCACTATCCCCTAGACTCACACGAACTGCGACACGAGTGAGAGGCCGATGGCGGGCGAAAGAATCCTGGTAGTCGAAGATGAGGCGGTGGTGGCTCGTGATCTCGAGCAGACCCTCGTACGTCTGGGATACGAGGTAGTTGGTGTGGCTCAGTTCGCCGCCGAAGCGGTCGGCAAGGTAGCCGAGAGTCGCCCCGATCTGGTCTTGATGGATATTTCGCTTCAGGGCGACAAGGATGGCATACAGGCAGCCGAAGTCATCGGCACCCGTTTCGGCACCCCCGTGGTTTTTCTTACGGCCCACACCGATAAGGCGACGGTCGCCCGGGCGCAGTCGGCCAAACCCGCAGGGTATATCGTCAAGCCATTCAATCGTGAAAAGTTGCACGAGACGATCGCGGCGGCCCTCGGCGTCGAAGCCATCCACCCCGATGAAAAGACCAGGGCCAAAGCTTCCATCCTGTTGGTGGATGACTCCAACCACACACAGGCAATCTCCTTGAGCCTGCTGGGCAAGCAGTACCGCGTGCGCATCGCCACCACATGGGGACGTGCCAAGCAGATGCTCAAGGAAACGAAGGTGGATCTCATCGTTGCCAACATCGACCAGGCCGATGCCGGCCGCGGTCAGGCGTTGCGCACGCTGCGTCGCGAAGAGCAGCTCAAGGTGCCCGCCATCGTCATGGCGGACGCCATCTCCCCCCAGGATGTGCAACTGCTGAAAGGGGAGAACGTCGCCGCCTTCATTGTCTTCACCGAAGGCTACGAGACAAAGTTGGCCAGAGAGGTGGAGAAGCTGCTGCAGTAGTCTCTAGCGGCCACTTCAGTTGATGTCACTGCGTAGAAAGCTGACAAATGCCGCCATGAAAAAGGCGACGGAGAACAGCACCAGAAGCAGCACATCAACGATACGCGCATCGATTCGAGAACCCAGATCGTCGTTGCGGTAGGCAAACGCCGGCAGTTCGTCGATGGAATACTCGTCACCACCCCCACCCCCACCGCCATCCCAGCCGAAGCCTCCCTGTCCCTGCGTCTGCTCGGAGACATAGCGCACAAACTCCCGCTGATACGTACGCAGATGGTTGATGAGGCGTTCCTCGTGGCGGACCCCCGTGGCGCCGATGTCGGTGTTGGCATAGACAAAGGACGCCACCGGCGAAACACGCGTCAGCACCCGGGCAACGTCAGTCTGGCGTGCCAGCCGTGACTCAAAATCCCGCACCACATCGGCAGTGACCTTGTTGATCTCCTGCTGCATTTCTTCACGCTGCGCCCGGATCTCGGTGAAAAACGCGGCGCGTTCTTCGCGACTCAAGCCACGCATACGCGCGCGGATGCTGCCCCAGTCGGCCTGATACGTATCGGCAATCTGCTTGGAGCGCAACGCGATCTCGCGTTCCACCTGACCGACATCCGGCACGGGCGAGACGAGCTCTGCCACATACGGTCCCAGGTTGGGCACGACCAGAGCCAGCAGCACCCACAACGCGAGCAGACTGAGGATGGAAGTCGTTGACGAGCGCGCCCGTACTGATACCAGCAGGCCAATAGAAAACATCACTGCCAACAGCAACAGGGAGACACCACCGGCGATGAGGAAGGCCTCCCAGTCGGTGGTAGTGAAGGGCACGTCTGCAGACAGGGAAATAATCAGAGCCCCCACCAGCAGCGAGATGAGGAACGGCAGGGCGAGGCTGAGGTAGCCCCCAATCCACTTTGCGGCGATGATCAGGTCCCGCGGCACCGAGTACGACATGAGCAGCATCAGCGTGCCCGACTCGCGTTCGCCGGCGACCGTGTCATAGGAGATGAAGAAGGCCAGCAGGCTCAACACCACAGCCACGACGAAGAGCAGATCGGCCACGGGAAAAAGCAGTACCGCAGGGTTGGTGTTGAGATCGCCTTCGAAACCGGGCAGAAAGTCATCACTGACCACGGCTGTGCGGTCCAGCGTCTTCTCGACACCGTAGAACAGAACCTGGAAAGACTGTGGGGGCCGATCGACCCGCACGCCCTGCCGTTCCAGCTGGCGAAAGGATCCGTACTCCTGAGCCTGGTCCTTGTACAGTGACTGATTCTGGCTGAATTCAGCCCGCCGCGCCTCGAGGTCGGCACGCAGCACGACAACAGAAACGATGCCGAGAATGACACACAGGGCGGCACAAACGACGAACCGCAATTCCAACAGGCTCGTGAGCCACTCCTTCAGGATCAACGCGCGTAACATGGCTCAGCCCACCAAATCGAATTTGAGGAATCCCACATAGGCAACCAGGAAGAAGACACCGTTGAGCACAACGAGGAGCAAGATGTCGATGTCATTGGCGGCCAGCACGTCGGCCATGGGCCGTCGCTGCGGCACAAAGGCGGGTAGATCATCCGCATCGACGGGAGCTTCCCGGATCTCGTCGCGCTCCTCCCGGTCCATGCCTTCCGTCTGTTGGCGACGCGCCTGTTCGATGGTTTCGATGGCATCCAGATACTGCTGGCGGTAGCGGTCGATGTACTTGCGCAGACCGGAGTAATCATCGAGACCGGCACCCGCGAGGGACGCGGTGGCGTAGACGAAGCTGGAGGATGGCGAGATCCGTGCCAGAGCGACACCGGCAGCCACCTGCGTATCGAGGCGCCGCGTGTAGTCATCGAGCAGGCGCTCGGTCTTCTCCGTCACCTCCGCATCCGCCTTGGCACGCAGGGCGTCGCGCTCCTCGCGGCTCAGGTTGCGCCAGTTGCCCCGCATACTGGAAAACGCGGCGGTGCGGATTGCGTCCCGTTCCCCGGCGATGGCGCCCGGCGACGGAATCCTGACGGCAGCCCGAGCAACGATTGGGGCGACGTTGGGAATGGCCAGAACCAGTAACACCCAGATGAGAAAATTGACCACCAGGGATGTGGATGATCGGCGCGTGTATACCGAGACGGCCAGGGCGAGGGTGAAAAATACAGAGAGGTAGAGGGCGGCCACGCCAAGCATGGCGGCAAAGGCGACCCACTCATCACCGGTGAGCTGGAAGGCGGTGAGGGCGCTGGTGAGCGCCAGCGCCAGAAGGATCGCAGCGAAAAAGGGGACCATCAGCGCCAGGTAGCCACCCAGCCACTTGGCCAGCAGCACCATGTGCCTGGGAACGGCATTGGACATCACCAGACGCAGCGTGCCGTCTTCGTGGTCGCCGGAAATGGCATTGAAGGCAAAAAGTACGGCCAGCAACGAGCCGACGATGTTGACGATGTAGAGCAGGTCGGGGGGCGGGAACAATGTGTACAAAGCGCTGGAATACTTGCTTCGACCAAGTTTCGGTTGTCGACTCGAAATCGTCACAGAGCGCGATAGTTCGCGCTCCAGCCCGACGGCGAACACGGACAACGCATTGGGCGCCTTTTCCTGCTGCATGCCTTGCCAACGCAGGGACTGGAAGTCCGTCGATTCCGACAGCTTCTGCTCGCGGGCGCTCTTGGTCTCGCTATAGGCCGCCAGTTGCCGGTCGTAGGTAAAACCCAGGATCAGGGCGGAGCCGACAATGAGAGTAAACAAGAGCACCGCACTGAGACCAAAACGGTAGGTGAGCAGGTGCGACCGCAACTCTCGACCAATGAGGGCGCTGAACATGGAATGGAACTCCTGAAGACGAGGTCCTGCAGCAAGGAGACAACGACCTTCAACGGCAAGGCCACACCAAAGTCCGAGTGTTCGACGTGTGAACAACGGAACGGTTTACTCGGACACTGGCAAGACCCGGGACCAACAGTTCCGCCCCGACGCCATCGCGCCCTATACTTCTACTCTCATGAAAGTAACACGAATTCAGCGCTACCAGTTGAGCTATCCCATAGAACGCCCATATGCGAACTCGTGTGTATGGAACCGCACGCGCGACGTCGCGGTGATTGCCGTGACTACCGATCGTGGGATCACCGGTTGGGGTGAGGGCAGTCGGCTGCCGCAGACGTCGGTGCTAGCGCAGCACGTATTGGGTCGAGATCCCTTTGATGTGGCCGCGATGGGCCGTGCGGCACAAACAGGTGGATGCCCGCCGGCTGCGTGGAGTGGCGTCGACATTGCGCTCTACGATCTTATGGGTCAGGCTGTTGGCCGCCCCGTACATCAACTGCTGGGCGGTGCCGTGCGCGACAGGATTGCTGTCTATGCCAGTGGCCTGTTTCTAGACGATGCGCGACAACCCACCGGAGCTCTGGCACAGGAAGCCGGAGCATACGCGGCGGCCGGGTTCCCCGCCGTAAAGATGAAAATTGGCTTCGGAGCACGCATCGATGCAGCCCGGGTCGCGGCCGTCCGCGCCGCGATTGGCCCGGATGTGCTGTTGGCGGTAGATGCCAACTGTGCCTACGATGCCGCCACAGCCATCGCTTCCGTCCGCGCCGTCGAGGAGCATGACGTGTACTGGTATGAAGAGCCCGTGCCGCCGACCGAAATCCAGGCCTACCACCAGATCCAGGCGGCAGCCCCCATGCAATTGGCGGGCGGAGAAGCTCTGGAGGGGTTGGGAGCATTTCGCGATCTTGTGTCAGAGCGCTGTCTTGCTATCGTACAGCCGGATATATCGATAGCTGGTGGATTTTCGGCCTGCCAAAAGATTGCCGCTCTCGCCGAGGCTCACGGTGTGCGCACGCTGCCCCACATGTGGGGCAGTGCCATCCGTCTGGCGGCTACCCTGCAATGGCAGGCCGTGCTCCCGGACGGCCCGGGACTCTTTCCTGAACCCAGCCTGTTCGAGTTTGATATGACCGAGAACGCCCTGCGCACGGACTTGGCGAAGGAGCCTTTCCAGCAGCAAGGTGGCACTGTGGCAGTACCAGATGCTCCCGGCCTGGGACTGGAAGTCAACCTCAAGGTGTTGGAGCAGTACACGGTTGCTACCGACGTCGTGCAGGCCTGACAATCGAGACAACGCACGGATCTGAGAAAGAGGAGTTGCGCACGTGAGTGAGTTGCTGATTCTGACCGCCGAACAGAAGCGGTCCTTCCACGACAATGGCTTTCTGCATCTGCCGGGATTCTACCACGGGGATCCACTGCAGCGCCTGCGGGCGGAGTATCACAAACTCGTGACTGAGACCGAAAACCGGCCGCAGAACATGAGCTATGCTTTCATGGAGTCACCCACCGGCTATACGCCGGATGAGTTCAATCCAAAGAACGTCGAGGGCATGATGGATCAGACGCAGGGAGGCGACTTCTGGTTTGATCAGTTCACCGAACCGCGGATCGTTTCGGCCCTGGTCGACTGTCTGGGACCGAATCTGGATTTTCACAACGGCAAAGTGCGCAACAAGCCGCCCGGATACCAGTCAACCCAGGGCTGGCACCAGGACTGGCCGTACGAGCGGCACTCGCGACCGGAACTGGCAGCGGCGATCACCTACCTGGATCCAACGGATTTTGAGGCGGGGGCAACAGAGGTCATCCCCGGCAGTCACCGGGGGGCGCTGCCCACGGCAGAGGGAACGTCGGTCCTGGTGCAGGAGGACGTGGATGAGAGTCAGCGCCTGGTATGCAAAGTGGACGCCGGTGATGTCGTCATCATCCACGTGTTGGTTGTGCATCGGGCGGGACACAACTTCACGCAGCGCTGCCGCAATGCCATCATCAATGAATACAAAACGGCTGAAGCCGTGGACGAGTGGAACAATCGCTGCGCCTTTGCCGGCCTGCCGTTGGCGCGAGGCGGCAAGTTGCTGATGCCACGGCTGACGTCTGACTGACCCGACTTTGGGCGTGCAGTGCGCTACGGCCAATCTACTCGAGGGCGTAGAGGCGCACGGCGTTGTCGTGCAGCAGGCGGGTCTGTTCATCAGCCGGTCGCGAGGCGATGACGGCACGCAGGGCCGCGACCCACTCGGCATAGGTGGCACCAAGGGTGCACACGGGCCAGTCACCACCAAATACGACCCGGTCCGGCCCAAAGATATCGAGGCAATGATTGATCGTAGGCGCCAGCAACTCTGCCAGATGGGTGGTCTCGCCAGCGGCGGCAGCAATGCCGGATATTTTACACACAACGTTGGACCGCTCGCTCAGTGCCGCCATGTTGCGCCGCCAGCCGTCGGCCGTGTGCGACATGGGTCCGCCATCGGGTTCGGCGACACCGGCGACGATGTTCGGGTTGGGGATACCGCAATGATCAAGAACGAGCAATGTGTCAGGGCAGGCGGCAGCCAGCTGCTCGGCATCCGCCAGTTCGCTTGGCCGCAGGCAGACGTCGAAGCGCAGGCCCGCCTCCCCGAGCAGTCGGATGCCGTGGACGAAATCGGTCTGCAGGCAGGTTCCTCGTGTCGCCTGCGGCACGTGCAGTACCTGCCGCACACCCTTGACGACGGGGTTGTCTTCCAGTGAACGCACCCAGGTGGCAAAACCCTCCGCCGCCGGTCGCCCGGAGACAACGGCGGCGGCCATGCAGTTGCCGGGATCGGCGCACAGCCGCGTGACGTAGCCAACCTCGTCCTGTTGCTGATCGTCGGCGACATCGACTTCCATATAGATGGAACGCACGACGCCAAGACCATCGACGGCAGCAGCGTAGTCGTCGAGGGTGAAGCTGCGATCCAGCGCGTCGAGACCCGCAAGCCAGGGCAGGCTGAAACGGCTCAGGTCCCACAGGTGCTGATGTGTGTCAATCATTGTGTCCGTCATGACGGGGCAATATAGTCCCCGATCCGCCCATTGAGCCACCCCCGCAGCTGCACAAGTGGAAAGCGCGCCATGGCCCTGCAACTGATCGATACCGATGTGCACAACTACCCGGCGAGCATGGCGACTCTGACGCCCTATCTGTCGCGCCACTGGCAGGGATATGTCGAGCAGTCGGGCATGAAAACCCCGGCGGCGTCGATGTATCCCAAGGTGTTCGCTGCCGCTGCACGGCGCGACGCATGGCCACCGAATGGCAACCAGCCGGGCAGCGATCCGGATTTTGCCCGACGGCAATTGCTGGACGAGTACGACATCGACGTGGCAATCCTCAACCCCCTCGTCGCCGCTTCGAGTCTGCACAATCACGATCTGGCCAATGCCCTCATGCGGGCCGTCAACGAATGGACGGCCCACGACTGGTGTGCCGCGGATGGCCGCTGGCGCGGCTCGATCGCAGTCAACAGTCGCGACCCGGAGGCGTCGGCGCGTGAGATCGAACACTGGGCCCAGGATGGTCGCTTCGTGCAGGTGCTGCTGCTGGTGCGATCCCACGCGCCGTACGGACAGCGCCAGTTCCGGCCGATCTTCCGCGCCGCCGCCGAAGCCGGTTTGCCCGTGGGTATTCACTTTGGCGGTGGCGGTGATGTGCCGATCACGGCCTGTGGCTGGCCCTCGTACTACATAGAAGACCACACGGTCATGTCGCAGGCCTTCGAGACCCAGCTGGTAAGTCTGGTATGTGAGGGTGTATTCAGTGAGCTGCCGGATCTGCGCGTGGTGCTGATCGAAGGCGGCTTCGCCTGGTTGCCGGCACTCCTGTGGCGGCTGGACAAGAACTGGCGTGGCCTGCGCAGCGAGGTGCCGTGGCTGACAGAACTCCCGGGGGACATCGTACGGCGCCAGGTGCGGGCCACGACACAACCCATGGAGGAACCGGACAACCCGGAGCATCTGCTGCAGATTCTGGACATGATCCACTGTGATGAATTCCTGATGTTTTCCACCGACTACCCACACTGGGACTTTGACGCACCAGACCGGGCGCTGCCCAAGCAGATCCCCGAAGTGCTACGACGGCGGATCCTGGCAGACAATGCGGCGCAGCTCTATGGCCTGGGTTGATGTGGCTGCCACCTCCCTGGCTGACGGCGTTCACCACGTTGAACTGGATGATGGGCGTGGGATCGCACTGCTGCGACGCGGTGGGCAATGGTGGGCGCTGCGTGATGTATGCCCGCACCAGGGCGCGCGACTGTCCGGCGGCACCATGAGGGGACGCGTGGCACCGTGTCTGCCCGGCGAGGAGATCAGCCTGAATGACGAAGAGCCCGTACTGGTATGCCCGTGGCACGGATGGGAGTTCGACGTAGTCACAGGCCGATCCCTTGCCGATCCATGCCGACAACGTGTCCGATCCTACGATGTCAAGGTCGAGGCGGGCCGTGTGTGGGTGCAGGCTTGATCAAAGCAAGCGAGCCACACCGCTTGGCGGAGCTTGGTGGGGCGACATGGCCCCAGGTCAGCCACCGTTAGCGGTTCCAGAGGAGCCGTCGCGCATTGCCCCCAAGGATTTGCTCCCGCTGCTCCGGGGTGAGAAAATCTGCCGTCAGCACCAGATCCACACAGCGGCGAAAGTCGTGCTCCGCATGCAGCATGTGGATGGGTCCACCCAGATCACTCTCCCAAAGAACCCGCTCGGCACCAAAACCATCCACAGTGGCGCGCAGCAGGGGCAAGACGTCTGCGATCAACCCGGTACTATCAACACTGGGGATGGTGCTACGGCTGGCCAGCCCATGCACAGGGCCAAACTTCACGAACACGCTGGGTAGCCCTGAGAGGGATGTTAACAATCGTAAATCAGCCACATCGATAATTGAATCCCGCACACGAACACCTCCACAGTGGTCGAGGATCACGGTTGTCTGCGGAAAGCGTGTGCACATGCGGCCGATCTCCGGCAGATCGGCGGGGGTGCAGAGAAAGCTGAGGGCCAGGCCCGAGTCCGCAGCGCAGGCAAACATGCGCTCGTACGATTCGTGCGCGAGCCATTCTTCGGTGGCACGCTCCCGCGGGGGTTGTGCAGCGCGACCCCGCAGACGAAAGGCTCGAATGCCACCTTGTGCCAGTGCCAGCATGGCGCGATCGGGGCGGGGCAGCGACACGTCACAGATGGCGGGGACAACGCCCGTGCCAACAAAGCGGTCCGGATCCGCAGCGATCAGGTCCAGGATGTAGCGGTGGTCGAGGCCGTACCAGGTCATCTGCACCAGATTCATCGGCAGCTGCGCACAAGCGATTCGCTCGTGGTCCTGGGGCGTGAAACCAGGCAACCACAGATCCTGGGGAGCAAATCCGGCGGCCAGCGGGTAACGGGAGTGGTTGCAGGACCACACGTGAACATGGGCGTCACGAAGGTAGGTCATAGCTAAATTATCATGTCCTTATGTCGGAATGTCTCACATTTGTCCAGAAATATGCAAATATCTCAAAATTCCATAATCTAACTTGACAGAGGCACATAAAATGTGTGAATATGAGAACTCGTACTGTTCCGTGGGTCTTCCTCTCTCCCCGGCCTGTTCCGGAGGACCGCCATGTCTCCCCAGTTCATTGTCAGCCTGATCACGGCGCTCGTGCTTGTCTTTGCCGCTGTGCCAGCGTTGCTTGCTGTGCACGAGTCGCCGCGGCAACGTCGCAGTTGCGCGCAGGGCGGATGACCCAGCCCAGCACCGCCGGCCAGTACGGCCACACCGGCCCGGTACCTGCAGACCTATGGGCCAATCCCGGATTCCGCGCCGATCGCCTTGTTACCGCTCGTCGTCGACTGGCTATGAGTCAGGGCGAGTTGGCACGGCGCCTTGGCGTCGACCAGAGTACAGTCTCACGCCTTGAGCGTGGGGAAATGCAGAGTCCCCCCTGGAAACTTGTCGTGCAGGCGTGTCTTCATCTCAAGCTCGAGCCGCACGCGCTTATGGACGTCAACTCCGGGCCCGCGGAGACCTGTCGGCCCCTGTCGCTCGTGCGCGCCCGTATCTCACACCACTTTCTCTACCTGGGCAACTTTTCGCGTTTGCCTGAGATGCTGCATTACTGCTTATACGATATTAG
>CALFPI010000201.1 GCA_937919035.1 uncultured Gemmatimonadaceae bacterium | reverse complement strand
GGCCGCTCCACGCGTAATTGACGACAAACGTTGACAACAACAGCGGACGGAACATGCCCGCCCCTGGCGTGCGGGAGAAGGCCTCGGGATCGCTCCACACCGTGTGCCACTGTACCGGCGGACGGATGGCGGCGTTGTGTACGATGGTGTTGTCGTCGTCGAAGTGGAATCCATAGCTGACACCTGGCGCATGAGCGATGGCAATCAGTACAAACAGGATGGCTGCCCACTGCCACCGGGAGAGCGCCAGCTGACGCAGAGAAACAGGCAGCGAAGTCACAACGCCAGGATCCTGGCGGCGAGCGACAGAAAGTGAGGCGCCGCCGCGTGTCGGGGGGCTGCCGCCACCACCTGCCGATGCAGACGCTGACACAACGATACGTCCGCCATTGTGCCGAGGTGACCTGCCAGCGTCGCCACATCGCCGCACGGGGCTACCAGACCCAGGCCGTCACGTTCGATCACGCCGCTGGCAGCGCCCGCTGGCAGACTGGCCAGCACCGGACGTCCGTGCGCGATGTAGTCGTACAGCTTGCCGGGCACAGCGTAGGCGTACTGCGCCGACGCCAGCGACAGAAAGCCAACGTGGGCGCCGCCGAGCACCTCGGTGACCCGACTGGCCGGCAGGTATCCCCCATAGCTGATTCCAGGTCCCAGGCGAGGCTGCAGGACTCGCCGACAGAACGGGTTGTCGGGCCCGAAGATTTCGATCTCGATTGTCGCCGCCAACTCAGGCGCATCCCGTCGCAGCAGTGCCAGAGCATCACAGAGAATTTCAGGACTTTGGGCCGCCGAGAGGGCACCGATGTAGAGGATGCGCACCGGTCCCTGCGTGGGAAAGGGCGGCAGCTCGGCCGGTGTTTCCCAGTAGCCGTTCTCCGTGAGATGGATGCGCTCGGTGGGCAGCCCCTGGCCGATGAAACTGTCTGCCACCGTCGCCGTCGCCACCGATACGAGATCCGCCCGCTGCAGCAACCGCGCCTGCCAGCGCCTGGCGAGGCGACGGCGCACACCGCGGGACAGACCCAGATACTCGTCGCGAAAGTCGAGCACCAGGCGCGCGCCCGTGCGCTGCGCCGTATGGTAGGCGGCGATGTGATTCGACAGCGGCGGATAGACCGAACAGACGACATCGTCCGGTCCAACAATCCTGCTGGCGGCCCGCGTCGCGGCAGCGACCCAGTTCACGTACGGACAGGCGACGAGGCCCGCCCGGAACAGCACCTCTCCTGTCAGATACCAGGGCATCGCCCTGGGTCGATGCACCGGCCATGCAGATTCAGCCACCATGTCGGGATCATCGACGAAAGTTCCCAGGGCCTTGGAGATGTTGCCGTGGGTGACCACCTCCAGATCACAGCCCCCCTGCGCCAGCAGGCGGGCAAACTGATAGCGTCGGTACGTTCGTGACAGCGGCGGGTACTGGGCGGAGATGAAACAGACCTTCATCGTTGTTCCAGCCTCTCCCACTGCTGCTGCGCCCACTGGGCCCTGTCCACATAGCGCGCGTCCTGTACCAGGCTTTTCTGCGCCTCGAACCAGGCCTCCATCGCCTCTTGTGCAAATCCAAGATGCTCTGCGGCGCGGGCCCGGTTGTACCAGGCGCCCCCAACGGGATCATCCGTATTGGTCCAGAACAACGAGTCCCTGACTGCATGGCGATAGGAGTCGAGCGCCTCCGCCCAGTGGCCCTGCGCCTCGAGAGCCATACCCAGATTGTTGCGCGCCTCCGCGAAGCGTGGCGCCAACTGCAGCACATGTTGGTAGTGCACGATCGCCGAGTCGATTCGGCCCAGATGCATGGCAACATTGCCAAGGTCGTGATACACCCCGGCCATGGTCGGGTCGAGGGCGGCGCCGCGGCGATACGCATCCAGCGCACCGGCAGAATCACCGTCATGCTGCCGCAGTTGCCCGAGCACGACCCAGCCTTCGGCGTACTCAGGATCGAGACGCAGGCCCTCGCGTAGTTCTTCCCCCGCCTCGAAGAGGTAGCCGTTGCGCTTGAGCGCCAGAGCCAGATTCAACCGCGGTCTGGCCCCCACCGGGTTCTTCAGCACCGCGTCGCGCCACAGATCGATATCGGTGGCCCAGACTTCGTTGCGTTCCAAGGTCAGCAGCACAAGCACGGCACACAGGCCCAGGCCGACAGGACGCAACGTCGTACCCCACCGTTGACGCGCCGCGCGCCACGCCCAGATGCCGATGAGAAACAAGCCACAGCTGGCCAGATAGGTGCGCCGTTCAGAGACCACGATATTGAGGGGCACAAGCATGTAGGGCAGCATGGCAACAGCGAAGAAGAACACGCCCTTCGCCGGCAGTTGCCGATGGTAGCGGAGGCTGAGCAGGAGCACGGACAACACCAGAGCCAGTGCCAGCACCACGGTCGCGGATGTCGGGGACGATGCCACCGAAAAAGCGTGATCGACGTTGAGGTGCACCGGGCTGCCACTCAGCCAGCCGTAGTAGACCAGAGCCTTCGCCTGTGTCCAGAACTCCGTCAGCGGGCTGCGGGGCAGCTTTTCGTACGAGGAGGTCAGAAAGCGTGTACTCCACAGGATGCCCAGATAGCCGATGGACAACACCGCCAGTCCCGCGTAGCGCCATCGATCCCGCAGCAGGCCTCGCCACCCTTCCTCAGCAATCGTCAGAACCACAGCGATCGCCGGCATGGTGACGGCCACGGATTTCGACAGGGCCGCACCGACATAGAGCAGCAGCACGGGCCACGGCCGTGCTGCCCTGATTGTGACGAGCGCCGCCAGGCTGAACACAGCCACGAGCAGATCCGAGCGACTGCTGATGTAGTCCACGGCCTCGCTGTGCAGCGGATGTACGAGGAACAGAACGGCAGCACCCACACCGGCCCCCCGACCGATCCAGCGAGCCGCGAGCCGACCGAAGAGCGCTGACGCAATCACGTGCAGCAGCAGGTTGACGAGACGAAAACCCGTGCTGTTGTCTCCCCACAGCGCGTAGTCGAGGCTGTACGACGTCATCAGCAGCGGTCGGTACATGTACCCTCGAACACGGCTGGAGAATGTCGCCGGGTCGACGAAATGCCGCGGAATCTCTGCCAGATTGCGGATGTGCGGATTGTATTGGATCGAATGCAGATCATCGTAATGGAACGGCCCCGACAGGGCGTTGCCGAACACAAGCAGTCCGAGCAGAGCCAACAACAGCAGCCCGCGCCAGCGTGCCAGTCGCGGTAGCATCTGTCGTACCATATGCCGGGCCATTCGCCGCGCCGCTTCGGGGATCATGGAGCCAACTCACCTTCCCCCAGACCCGCCAGCCGCCGGTGGGCACTGACCAGGACGGCAGGACTGTTGGCTGACGCGAGCAGTTCTCGGTACAGCTGCGCTGCCTCCGGTAGCTTTCCCCGTCGCTCCAGGACCAGACCGAGGGCCAGGTGGATGCGGTCCTCCGGCTGCACCTGCAGCGACGCACGCAGGGCTTCTTCCGCGACAGCCAGATCGCCGGACACCATCGCCGCCAGGCCCCGGCGCCCCAGATCGTCCGCCGCAGAGTTGCGCGTCGCCATCCCCTCCAGCGCCTGCAACGCCGCCAGCGCCTGCACCGTTGGCGCGTAATCAGGCATGATGCGCAGCGCCTTTGCATAGCTGCGTCTCGCCTCTGCCCTGCGGCCCAGGGCCAGCAACGTCGCGCCGCGGTTGTTGTGCAGCGCCAGACGATCTCCGGGGGTCAGGTGCTCGGGCTGTACTTGCTCCGCCTGCGCATAGGCCAATAGCGCCTCGTCGTATCGCCCCGCCTGAAAGTGGCCATCACCAACAAACAGGTAGGGCCGTGGCATGGTCGGCGCTTTGTCCCGTGCATCGGACCACAGCGTCAGAGCATCTCCCCAGACCTGAGCCCGCTGATAGGACATGACACCAAAGCAGATCGTGATCCCTGCCAGTACCGACAGGCCCCAGGACGGTGTCATCCCACCCATGACACGCAGCAGGAGTACGGCAGCGGCAATGGTCATGGGGTAGAGGCGATGTTCATTGACGAGCACGTTGAGTGGCACAATGAGTGTCGGCAGCAGGACGATGGGCATCCACGCGAGCCAGAAGACATCGGGCAGCGATATGCCAATGGATCTAGGCGTTGATCTCGACCTGGCGCACCACACCGTCACCAGACCGACACTGAGCAGAACACCGGCCGAAGCCAGCACGGCGCCGTCCGCCAGCGACTCTGACACCCGAAAGGCATGCTCGACACTCAAACCGCGGGGTATGACGAGCAGGCACAGGTAGTAGACGAGGGACTTGGTCTGGGTATACACCTGGGCCGCCATGCCACGCACCGGATCCGCCAGCAGGGCGCTCCCCAGACTGTCAGACACAAGCAGCAGATACAGCGCGGTGAGCAGCCAGAATGGACCGTGGCGCCATGCCGCCGTACGCCACCAGCCTGTGTCCTTCCAGGGCGTCTGCCCACGCACCACATCGTGCGCCAGCAACAGACCCGGAAGAACGATACCCACAGATTTGCTCAACAGGGCCAGAGCAAAGGCCAGAAGGGCAACAGGCAATCGCCAGTCCCGCACGCGATCCCCGGCCCCACCGATCCACAGGTGCACGCACAGCAACATGAAGAGCGTACACATGGACTCGGAACGACTGCTGACGTAGGTCGCCACTTCTGCATGGACCGGATGCGCAATGAACCAGACACCAGCCACAACCGCAGCCAGCCTCCCGGCACCGAGCCGCAACAACAAGGAGGCTACGAGTACACCGACAGTCGCATGGATGACAACATTGCCCAGATGATAGGCAGCCGGGTTCTCACCGGAGATGGCGTGTGTCAGGGCATAGCTGACAAGTACCAACGGCCGGAACATGCCACCGAACGTCAAGGATGAGAAGGTGCCCGGATCGGTGAAGTACGACGGAATATGGGCCAGAGAGTGCAGGCTGCTGTTGCCGACGATGGCGTGCAGATCGTCGTACTGGAAAACCCCGTCGACGATGCTGAAGCCGTATATGGCAAAACAGGCGATGGTGACCAGTCCTGCCGGCAACCATAGCTTTATTGTTTGTTCGTGGCTCATCCTCGCACTTTTCCCGTCGACAGAATCCCTTTCAATCTGCGTCCCACCGATACGAGGTGCTTGCGCCCCAGCGCAGCAGCCGAATCGCACCGCCTCGCCCAGCCATGTTGGGCGGTGCAGAAACCGCGCTTGTGTTGCCAGTTCACGGAGCCGTTCCTGCGCCCTCGGCGGCGGCAGAAACGCGAGCCGACCCTACCGCCGAGCCAGCAGTTCGGCGTAGGTTCCTGTCGTCACAGAAGGGGTGGCCACGAGCCGATCGAGGAGGGCCATGAAAGCGGGATTCCCCGTCACGTCCTTGGGGTCGAAGTACAGGTTCAGCAGAGCGCCATTGCCTTCACAACTGTCCATCGCCTGCGACAGCAAACCCGAAAACTCCCCTTCCCCACCGTGGCGTCCGCCATCCTTCACAAGACAGTGCCAGGTATCAAAGGCAACGAAGGGGTGCTGCGGGCACCCGGCAACTGGGATCTCGGCGATTTCGGCAATGGGCGTGTAAATGGCCCCAAGCGTGGGTGACAGAATGGCCAGGATCGAGCTCGAGAAGCGGTAGCCCAGATCCTTGAGCAGTGTGTAGGCCTTCTCCGGGTCGAGATTGCCGAAGTGTGGTAGTCGGCAACCTTCCATGACCACCCCCAGGTGCTCACGAACCGCCTCATGACACTGGTGGATTTCCTCTCGCTGCTCATCGACAGACATGCCGCTGAAAACTCGCTCCGTGAACTCGGGGCTCGCGGCAAACTCGTAGGCCTCGTTCCTGAGATTGGGATGCGTGTGCGAGTGATTGATGATCTCGTGGCCATCCTCC
>CALFPI010000200.1 GCA_937919035.1 uncultured Gemmatimonadaceae bacterium | reverse complement strand
CACCATCGTCATCCGGGTGTTCGACGCTGGCAGCGGCATCGATGAGCAACTGCTAGAGGGTAGGTGAGGCAGAGCCGGAGGGATTCGGTCCGGCGACGGCCATGTCGGCGTTGATATAGGCCACGGTGGATGCCTGCAGACGCTCGGCGTGCTGCTCGACGAATTCGGTCGAACCGATGATGCCGTACTCCTCTGCATCCCAGTGACAGATTGTGATGGAGCGCCGGGGCGGATGCTTGCGCGCCAGTTTCCCCAGGCTTTGTGCCAGGGTGAGCAGCATCGCCGTGCCGCCATTGGGATCGACGGCACCAAAGGTCCAGGCGTCGTAGTGTGATCCCAGAATTACCTCCTGCCCGGGCCACTGGCTGCCCTCGACGCTGCCGCAGACATCGACGATCCGCACCAGCTGGTGTGGCTGCTCGACCTGCAGGCGCACCGTCAGAGCCTCTCCGCCTTCGAGGCGGTAGGCGAAGGGCAGGCCGCCCTGCCAGTCGGCCGGTACGGCGGCGCCCGTCATGCGCGACAGAATCTCTGTGGCCGACCCGTAGGCCAGGGGTGTCACGGGAATCCGTGGCAGACCGACCTGGTCCGGGTCCAGACGCTGCACGCCGGATGTATCACCTGCCAGCGCCGCGACGAAGGGTGTCAACGGGTCGCCGTCGTAGGGCAGGGTCTTGATCGAGCCACGCTGCACCGTGCTTTCACTCCACTGCTTGCCCTCGGGATACACCGGCCCCCCACGGTAGCCGTAGTTGGCGGGATCCGAATAGATGATGACACCCACAGCACCGGCATCCTCGGCGTAGCGCGCCTTGAAACCGCGATAGTTGCCGCCGTAACGGGCCACGGCAATGCGGCCCTGGAGAGACACGCCAAGTTCACGCAACTGCTGGAAATCTTCACGGCGGCCGTAGTTGACGTAGACGACACCGGCCGTGACATCGCCGGAGGCGGAGTAGGCATTCCAACCACCCGTCAGATCCGGGTGGGCGGAGTATGGATCCTCTGGCAGGATGTACTCCTGTGTATTGAGTGGCAGGCGGATGGGCCGTACCAGCGCCACGGTGATGCGTGGCCGGTAGTCGGGCATCCAGGCATCGTATTCATACGTCTCGACGCGGAGCCCCGCTGCGGCCATGGTCTCGGCCAGGTACTCGGCAACCGCGGCATTTGCCGGCGACCCGCTGGGATGCGGGTCACGGGTGATCCGCTCGAGATGTGCGCGGTACGCCGACGACGATGGCAACGCCAGAAAGCGTCGTTCCAGATCGTTCTGCCGGCGAGAGGCGTGCACACCGAAGCCATCGAACGTCGACGGGGACTCCGCACGGGCAGGCAGCACGACGCACAGCAGCAGGAGCGGGAGCAGCAGAGGCATGATTGATCCTTCGTCTGTCTTGGTGTTTGCCGTCCGACTTCGGGTATAATATCAACAAGGAGCCAACGATGACGACCGTGGCGGCAGAGACCCGGGGGCTTCCGCCTATTGCCGGGCCTGTTCTGGCACGGTGTGGACAGCGTCGTCGCCCTCATCAACGCCCACAATGAGCTCGGCGGTACTCTGATCAACCTCAATGTCATCTCCAGGAAGCGGTTGCTGGAGGCACACGAGAGCCCTGAATCCCACCCCGACCTCGTCGTTCGCGTCACGGGCTACAGCGCCTGCTTCGGCAGGCTGTCGAAACAATACCGGCAACAGGTCGTCAACCGTATACTTGCCGAGTCCGTGTAGCGGCACTGCCACGTCGGCAGGCCCTGCCAGCCCGTGATCACCCCATACCCGTCAAGTTCGCCAGCCACGGCATACCCCGGCGGCGTCTGCCGGCGCCGCCCGGGTCTGTTGGTGCCAGCGGGCTTTTCCGTCAATCAACGCGAGTACTGAGATGAGCCTGGAAGTTCCGCGGGGCCAGAGCGCAGGATTCGACCTATCGGCCTACGCCACCCATCTGACTGCAGGGGATGAAATGTGGCAGGCGGGCCAGGTGCGTCCCCAATGGATGCGCCTGATGCAGGGCCTCGATCAACTGGGCCCGAAAAACCTCGCGCGCCAACGCCAGGAAGCGCGACGGCTGCTGCGTGAGAATGGCGTTACCTATAACGTCTACGGCGACCCGCAGACCCCCAGCCGGCCGTGGGAACTGGACCTGATCCCACTGGTCTTTGGGGCCGCCGAGTGGGCCCGCATCGAGAGTGGCCTGATCCAACGAACCATGTTGCTGGATCATATCTTTGCCGATCTCTATGGCCCGCGCCGGTTGATCGCCGAGGGCCTGCTGCCACCGGAATTGGTCTACGGCAGCGGTGCCTTCCTGCTGCCTTGTGATCAGATGCCGGAGCGCCGTCTGCTGTTGTACGCCGCCGATGTGGCACGGGGGCCGGACGGACGCATGTGGGTCCTCAGCGACCGGACCCAGTCGCCGCTGGGCGCCGGTTACGCGTTGGAGAATCGCACCGCACTACGCCGCTTGTTGCCGCGCTTGACGCAGGACTGCCAGATCCGCCACTTGTCCTTCTTCTTCCAGGCATTACGCGACCAACTGCAAAACAGTGCCAGAGGCAGGGACCAGCCACGCATCGCCCTGCTCACAGCGGGACCGCTGGATGAGGCCTATTTCGAACACGCATACCTGGCGTCCTATCTCGGTTTTCCACTGGTGCAGGGCGGTGATCTGACCGTCCGTGACGGCTGCGTCTGGCTGAAGTCCATCGAGGGTCTCAAACAGGTGGACATCCTGTTGCGACGGGTTGAGGATCGCAACTGCGACCCGCTGGAACTACGTGGCGACGGCCCCGGCGGCGTCGCCGGATTGCTCGATTCCGTGCGCCAGGGTAACGTCGTCGTCGCCAACCCCCTCGGCAGCAGCGCCCTCGAAAACCCCGGATTGCTCGCCTTCCTGCCACGCATTGCCAGGCACGTGTTTGGTCAGGAACTCGAACTGTCGTCCGCCGCAACCTGGTGGTGTGGTCATGACGGTGAGCGGGCGTATGTACTCGAGCATATGGAAGACCTTGTCATCAAGAGCACCCAGCGCAGCACCATCCACCCGTCGGTGCTCGGTGCCAACCTCAGCCACAGCGAAAAGGCGGAACTGCGGCAACGCATCGAAGCTGCGCCACACCTCTACGTCGCCCAGGAGCGCGTCGCCTTCTCGACGACGCCGACCCTCGTGGAGGATCACCTGGAGCCACGCCACGCGATCCTGCGAACCTTCCTCGTTGCCAAGGAAGGAGGCTACACCGTCATGCCCGGCGGCCTCACCCGCGTGGCGCCGGATCGTGACAGTTTCGTCGTCGCCACACAGGCCGGTGGCATCAGCAAGGACACCTGGGTGCTGGCAGACGAACCCGATCACCCCATCAGCCTGTGGCTGCGCCCCCGCGATGATCTGCAGACACAGGCCGACGAGGGGGTACTCTCCAGTCGCGCCGGCGAAAACCTCTTCTGGGTGGGACGCTATGCCGAGCGCGCCGAAGCCGTTGCACGTCTGCTACGTGTCGTTCTCGAACGACTCCATGCCGGTGGAGAGCACGGCGACGAAGCCGAGACCGGCTGCCTGCATCAATTGCTGCGGGCCGTCACCCGACTGACCAATACGCTCCCGGGTTTCGTCGGTCGCGGCGGCAAACAGCGTCTGCAGCGGCCCTGGCAGGAACTGCGCACCGTTGTGCTCACCGGCAGCGACAAAGGCACGAGTCTGCTGAAAACTCTCAAGGCACTACAGGGCGCCTCGTATGCCATTCGCGACCGCTGGTCGACAGATGCCTGGCGTATCATCGACGACATGCAGGAACACTGGAGCGACATCCAGAACAAGCCGCTGCTGAGTTCAGTACAGGTGCAGGACGATCTCGACCTGCTGCTGACGGACCTGCTGGCCCTGTCCGGGCTCAACAAGGAGAGCATGACGCGTGAGGCGGGTTGGCTGCTGCTGGATATCGGTCGGCGCATCGAGCGTGGCCTGCTGCTCATCGCCCTGTTGCGCTCCACCCTGGTGCCACGCACCAACCAGACCGAGGAGCACCTGCTGCAGGAAGCGGTACTCTTTGCCAAGCAGAGCCTGATCACCTACCGCCGCCGCTACCGCTCCTACCTGCAGCTGGCGTCGGTGCTGGAACTGCTCCTGATAGACGAGACCAACCCACGCTCACTGGTGTATCAGTTTGGCCAGTTGCAGGAGCATATCGCCGCCCTGCCCCGCAACTACCGGGCGGCGCGACTCAGCGAAGAGGAGCGCCTGGTGCTGGCGGCGCACACGCGTCTGCGGCTGATCGACCCGGTCGCTCTGGCAGAGGGGGGCGAGGACCGAAGGGACAAACGGCGCGAGTTGGACAACTTGCTGGCGGACATGCGTCAGGCACTGATGGCCACGTCAGAGGCGCTGACCCGCACCTATTTCAGCCACGCACAGGTGTCGAGCCAACTGGTGCCCAGCCATGATGCGGATGCGGCTCTGTGAAGTACCGCGTATGCCATCGGACCGAGTACGACTATGCCGGACCAGTCGACCAGTGCCACAACGAAGCCAGGTTGCTGCTGCGGGATGCCGCCCATCAGCACTGCACCCGGAGCTTGCTGAACATTGAGCCGCGGCCGCAGGTCTACCACGAACGCCGCGACTTTTTCGGCAATCGTGTCGCCTACTTTGCCATTCAGGAGCGCCACAGCCGCCTGGTCGTCAACGCCGTCAGTGACGTCGAAGTCACGACCCCCACCGATATCGCCCCGGGGGCCAGCCGCTGCTGGGAACAGGCACGCCCGCGGGCCACGGAGTGGGGGTTGCTGGAGGGTGGCAGCGCCTACCTCTACTGCCTCGATTCACCTTTGGTACCGCTCTCGGCCCAGGCCCGGCAGTATGCCGAGATTTCCTGCCCGCCCGGTCGGCCATTGCTGGAAGTGGCCCACGACCTGATGGGCCGCATCTACCACGACTACGCATACGTCCCTGGCTTCACGGCTGTCACCACACCATTGGCGGACGTCATGGAACACCGCAAAGGTGTGTGCCAGGATTTCGCCCACGTTGCCATCGCCTGCCTGCGCAGCATGGGACTGCCGGCGCGCTACGTCAGCGGCTATCTGGAGACGTTGCCTGCTCCGGGCCAGAAGAAACTCGTCGGCGCCGATGCCTCACACGCCTGGTTTGCCGTCTTCGATCCGGATCTGGGCTGGGTCGACTACGATCCGACAAACAACAGGATGATCGGCCAACGGCATCTGACAGCAGCATGGGGACGCGACTTTGCCGACGTATCACCGCTCAAGGGTGTACTCTACGGCAGCGGCAGACATGAGCTGAAAGTCTCCGTCGACGTGGCGCGACTGGATCCGGCCTCAGCCTTGCCGGATTTCGACGATCCGGTCCGGTCGATATGACGCGGATCACCGCCAGCGTTGACTTCGAAGGCACAGGGGATGTGGTCGGTAAACGCCATCCGGGTCGCCTCGAAGCTGGAGACTGTGCCGCGCACCTTGCGGCACCTGTCGACGACTGAATTCCGTTGCGGGTGCTGGCGTCTTTGTCTCGACGCCTCGCGCCCTGGATGTTCTGGTCCTTCACAGATGAGGCAATCGATGGACATCGCCAGCCTGCAGTACTGCATGACGGATGCGCAAAGGGAGCACTTTGAGCAGCAGGGCTACCTGATCGTGCCCGACGTACTCAACGCCGACATGCTGGATCGTCTGCTGGAGGCCAGCGACCGGGTGGATCGGGCCGAGCGCGACAGGAGTGGCCTCGACGCCCAGGCCATGACGTCGAAGTTCCGCACGATCGTCGAAGACGACGTGTTCCTGGAATTGCTCGATTGGCCACAGACTCTGCCGTTGATCTGGGACATCCTCGGCTGGAATGTGCAGCACTACATCTCCCACCTCATCTACTATCCGCCGGAACCTGAGAACAGCGCTGACCCGAACCCGGGGGGCTGGCATCAGGATGGTGGCCGACCGGTGCCGGAGATGGAACGACCTCAACCTCGGTTGTCTCTGAAGATCGCTTTCTGGCTGAGCGACATCAGCCAGTTGGACAATGGCGGCATTCGCATCATTCCGGGAAGTCACAAATGGGACAGGCCGCCGGATCTGTCGTCGCCTCGTGATGATGTTCTGCAACTGCAGGTAGCCGCAGGCACAGCCGTCCTCTTTGACCGCAGGATGTGGCACGCACGCGGGCACAATTCGTCGGCGATCACAAGGAAGGTTCTGTTTCTCGGCTACAGTTACCGATGGCTGCGCGGGTTGGACTACAACGTCATGCCCGACGAGATCCTGGAAAAATGCGATCCCATCCGTCGGCAGCTGCTGGGAGATGGCGTCGATGTCAAAGGCTGGTGGCAACCGACCGACGCCGATGTTCCCCTCAAGACATGGCTGACCGAACACAAGGGCGCCGACTACGTGGAGAGGATCGGCCAGAAACAGTGGGAACGAGAGAAGTGGGGACAGGTGATCCTCTAGAACAGCCGTTGCTCCATCACTCCCAGGGCAGAGCCACGCCCAGACGTTCACTGACCTCGCGCAGCCCCGACTGTTCGCGGTCGCCGTAAGGGATCCCCTCTCGGCGGTACTCGACCATGCGCTCCGCTTCCAGGTGCCCTGGCAGGTATACGCGGTCGGTACCTGGCAAGGGCAGGTGGCCATCGCGGATGTCACGCACATAACGGTCGACTTCAGCGTAGAAATCGGGCCCGTCGCCGGCCACGTTCGGATCCAGGGCGATCACGGTTCCACCCATCCCCGCCGCCGACCAGCGCGCCTGCACCGCATCGCTGGCAGCCGATGTGAAGCCGGTCAGGGCACCACCAATCAAGGTGGATGCGGCTACCATGCCCATGCTCTTGAAGAAGGGCGAAGGGAAGCTGCGCGCCAGTTCCTCGAAACCCGCATCCGGATACGGGCTGTCGAAGGCAGCACCGGCATCGACAACGATGGCCGTCTCCTGGTCGCCGGGCAAGGCGAAGCTGAAAGGGGGATTGCCGCTTCTGACGGCATACGCCCTGGGGGACTTGGGTACCGCTTCATTGCGATAGCCCTGCACCGAATAGCCGATGCAACCGGCATCACTGCAGATTCGCGTGTAGTGCCCAGACGACCCATAGTGACCGATGTGCCGCACGAGCGCCACACCCACGCCCTGTTTGCGTGCCATGACGACGGCCCGCTCCGCAGCACGTACCATCGGCAGATACCCGAGAGTGCCGTCACCGTCGAGTACAACCAGCGCCTCGGTCTCGTGGACTACGCTGACCGCCGGCGTCGGATTGAGGGTCCCCGTGGCAAAGCCCTTGCAGCAACCATTGGTTTTCTGCGTGCCGTGCGAACGCACACCACGCAGATCACTGTTGACGAGCAGGCGGGCGATGAGCCCCGCGTGGTCGCAGCCGGAGCGTTGGAAACACTCGGTGACAAAGGCCAGCAGCCGCTCCTCCGTCACCCGGATGAAGTCTTCGGGGGGTCGGTTCATCCTTGTTGCCTCCGCCACTCAAGGTCCACATTGGCGTGCAGCACTTCGCAGCCAGTGGTGCTCACGCAACAACGCGCGACGCTGAGGATCTCGAAGCCATCACCGACGGCAACGTCGTAGAGCACGCCGGCGTCGTAGTTCTGCGGGTCGACAAAACCGCGCACCAGGGTCGTGTCCCCGAGATCCAGACGCATGCGGCCCGATCCGGTGGATCCAGCCGCCTCGATGACGTAACAGGCGTCCCGCGGCGAGTCCCCCAGCACGCGCAGTTGTGAACCCGGCAGAAGACCTGCCGCCGGCAGATTTCCCTCAACATCGAGCCACGTTGCGCCCGCTTCTTCGCGGGCGAAGTCACGAATCGCGCCGGTGTAGCGCGCCTGTGCCAGCACCAGTTCTCCTTCGGGCAGACGCAGGTGGGTGCCACCAACGATACAGATCTGTGTGGTGCCGTCTGCCTGGCGCCCGAGCCAGAGGAACCGCGCCGCAACGGACATCCCATCACCGAGATCCAGCAGGTCATCATTGTCGTCGCTGCTGACCACGGTGTCGACGCGGCCCTGCATCGTCGTCACCCGCACCGCCGCGGCCCTCTCGGCGGCAATCGCCAGACGCTCCACAGATGCCAGTTCCCGTTGTTCGCCGCTGTAGGGTTCGACAACGCCGACGTACAGGCTGCGCAGATTCTCCCCCTGATTTCTCTGCAACAGATAGCGGAACTGCTTCGGGTTGCCCGGTTTGTTGTTGGGAGGTTCACCGCAGGCAAGACTCACATCTCCCGCTGGCGACAGTCCGTGATAACGCATGTGCACCGGTGTGTCCCCGATCCGTGCACCCCAGGTGTCGGCCAGTTCCCAGTCCACGCACCAGCCGGGCGCCGGGCGGCTCTGGCTTTCGACGTTGCGCAGATAACTGAAACCACTGCCGCGATACCTGCCATCCGGTTCGCCATCGTAGTGCAGGCCAAATGCGACATCCCGCCCGGCGTAGCTGCCCCCATCCTGGACGTCCAGATCCAACCCTTGTGTTGACACCGTGCCGTCGCCCGAATGCAGGCTGAGGACATGATCGTCGCCGCCGGTGACGCGAAACACATCCACGAGATAGGACGCAGCGTCGGAGACGTCGATCACGGCCAGTGTCCGCCGGTAGTCACTGGTTTCCGCATAGACTTCGGCACAGCCGACTTCGATGACACTCACGCCGGCGATCGAGGCAAACAGCCGGCAGCGGCCGACCCAACTGTTGTCCTGGGCCCGGCGGTTCACCACGACCGTATTGTGCGAGATCGTATTCGTCGTCCAGCCCGCCCGCTTGGGCCACTTGCCGTCCGCATATTCCGGGTAGCCCAACTCGGGCAACAGATCCATGC
>CALFPI010000199.1 GCA_937919035.1 uncultured Gemmatimonadaceae bacterium | reverse complement strand
TATCGACCGATGCTGCGCGCCAATTGCTTGCACCGACATTCGTCACACGGCCGGCTGTTGTTTGTGCTGCCCGCCCTGCTCCTGGTGCTGAGCGCCTGCGAGCCTGAAGCCCCCGATCCCGAGGGGCACATCGATCGCCTGAAGAGCATCGACGAGCGCAACCGCAAACCCGCCGTCGAGCAACTGGCGGCGATGGGCAACGAGATCGTCCCGCGGCTGATCGTTGAGATGTCCTCGTCCTACACGCAGGTGCGCTTCGAAGTGGCCCACCTGCTGGGCCGCAGCCGCGACCCGAGGGCCGTGCCCATCCTCATTCAGGCTCTCGGCGACCAGTCGGCCAATGTGGCACAGACGGCGGCGTGGGCTCTTGGGTCGATCCGCTCGCCGGCGGCCGTCCCGGCCCTGCTGGCCTACACCGCCGACGTTTCACCCGGCGTCCGTCACCAGGTCGCCTGGGCCCTCGGAGCCTGCCACGGTGACTCACTGACACCGGCTCTGGCCGACTCGGCGCACCGGGCCGTGCTGCAGGCCCTGACCGACCCGAGGGCCGAAGTGCGCCAGGGCGCCCTTCTCGGCATCCGTGAACTCGGCCTGCGCGGCGCCGTGGATCAAGTCATCGAGCTGGCAACCGACGACAGTCCGGAGGTCCGCTACCTCGTCGTGCAACTGCTCGAGCAACTGCAGAACTGCGGTTATGGCAAGACCGTCGGTGACCTGCCTGAGGCCACCCGCGCAGGCATCGTCGACGCGCTTATCGGACTGCTCGACGACGCCGAGCACGCCTCGATCCGCACGCCTGCAATTCGCGCCCTTGGGCGCAGTCGCGACGAGCGTGCCGTGGCGCCGTTGACACGGGTACGCGACAGCGGCGCCCAGGAGGACCGCGCCGGAGCGGCGCAGGCGCTGACGTGGTTGCAGACCAGCCTGGCTGAGCCCGAATGAAGCGGCGCGGAGGCCGCCCAGCTCATGTTATGGCGCAGCAGGGCCCCGGCTGACAACACGCCTCGGTGGTGTTACGTGTTGCTACTTCTGCCGCGATCCTGGCAGTCGTCGACCCACCTCGTAGCGTCGTTGGGTCAGGAATCCGGCTGGATGATTGGCGCCAGGTCGGGTGGTACCCATCCGTCTGGCCTCAGGATCTTGCCGCCTGAACTGAGAATCGGCCTGCCAGGTGCGCCCAGCTTATCCATGTTGCTGCGATGCACTTCATCGAAGAGCGCTTCGGTGTGGGCATCAAGCCCGTGAGCGATGTACGTGCCCAGAAGGACTCCAGGAGATCTGCCAGCGAGTCGGCAACTCGTACAAGATCTCCATCTGCACCAGCCGTTCGGTATTCATCAAGTTCCTCTTGTATCAATCGCGCTCGGATCGGCTGGCACCCACCCAATTGACTACTCCGACGGTTCAATCGATCGGGCAACGACCATGTCACCCATCACCATCCATCAGGTGACGCCTGAGGAATGCGCCTACTCTCTCACAGGCGTAGCCCGTCTGCTCAGGGGGACCGATGTCGCAACCGGAGGCCGACTTGTACGTGTGAGTCTCTGCCGTATCCATTACCGAAGACCTTGACGAACGCTTGTTAGGGCCTGATGCGCTGGCCGCTTATTTTGCCGAGTTGATGCCAGCATTGGCCCTGTCCCGTCCACCTCAGTTGCACGCGAAAGTTGGGCTACAGTGAAGTCGGAGACACGACCGAACATCATCCTCATTCTCACCGACCAGCAACGGTTCGACACCATCGGCGCGTGGGGCAACGATCACATGATCACCCCGCACCAGGATCGTCTTGCACGGGAAGGGGTCTCCTTCCGCCAGGCCTACTGCCCCGGGGCAACGTGTGTGGCATCCCGGGCGGCGATCTTTACGGGCATGTACCCGCATACCACCGGGGCGTACAGCTTTGACAACTGGGCCCATCACCGCAACTGGGTCGAGGACCTTGCGGACGGGGGCTACTTCTGCGCCAGTATCGGCAAGATGCACTTTTCGCCGCGTGATGTCCCGGGTGGATTCCACGACAGGGTCATCGTCGAGAACCCCACGAACAAGAATCTGGCCAATGGCGGCGCCGACGATGACTGGGGGAAATTCCTCTCCCACCACGGCATCGAACGTCCGAACGACAGGAACAAGACCGATCCTGCGTGGCTGCAGAAGTACCAGGGCGTTGTCTGGCACCACGAGGAGCGCTTCCACAGCGATGTCTTCATCGGCGACTCGGCGACCAGCTGGATCAACAGCCACCAGGGCGACAAGCCGGTCTTTCTGCAGGTCGGGTTCACTGGGCCCCACGAGCCGTGGGACCCGCTACAGCGACACCTGGACATGTACCAGGATCGGGACGTGCCGCCCCGTGTGTGCCGGGAAGGCGAACTGGCCGAGAAGCCCCCACAGCACCTCGCCCACCAGCAATTCCACGCCAACACGCAGCACGAGTCGGTGATTGATATTGCCAGCGCCGACGAAGACGACATTGCCCGCATGCGTCGACACTACTACGCCAAGATCACCACGGTAGACGAACAGCTGGGTCGCGTGCTGCGTGCGCTGGAAGAGAAGGGCTGGCTGGACAACAGCCTGCTGCTGTTCTGTTCCGACCACGGGGAGCTGCTGGGAGATCACAAGCTTGCCTACAAGTGGCTGATGTATGATCCGATCGTGCACGTGCCCCTGATCGCGCGGCACCCCGGGTCGGTTGGCTCACCTTCGGAGGTTACGGATCTGGTGTCCCTGATGGACCTGGGGCCGACGATTCTGCAGTGGGCTGGTCTGCAGACTCCGAGCCGGCTCGAGGGCAGGTCCCTGTTGCCCTACCTGCGGGGCGAGGAGATCGCGCCGCGGGAGTTCGTCTGCTGCGAAGACAACTATCAACTGATGTTCCGCACGCCCCGGCACAAGATGGTCTACTACATCGGTCAGGAGGAAGGGGAGCTCTATGACCTCGGAGCCGACCCGCACGAACTGGAGAATCTGTGGGACGACGCCCGTCTCGCATCGGTCAAGCAGGATCTGCTGACACGCGTGCTGGCGTGGTTCACGGCCAGCGCCTACTGGAACGGGGGGTACAAGCGGAACGCCGGGCCTCAATACGGCCTCCGGTGGCCTGCGGACGGAGACTTCGGGCTGCACGGCGGTGGTGGGAATACGAAAGCGAGGCCCCTCGACTATCTCTAGTGCGCATGTCAGGCAGTATCCGGACTCTCAAGTTGCCTCATCACTGCCATCTTGCACGCGTCCCATCATCAACCTATCATCCGAGGAAACAGAAACTTACACCAAATCAGGCTGCTCCGATTGCCAACGATCCAGGACATTCCCGGGCCGTATCGCTTCTTCTTCTATAGTTTTGACTGCGATGAACCAAAGCATGTCCATGTCGAACGCGATCGGCAGACCTGCAAGTTCTGGCTTGAGCCGCTTTCCCTTGAGTATAACCGGGGGTTTCGTCGGCACGAACTCAATCGGATCCGACATCTGATCTCGGAGCACCTACCTCAAGTCATTGACGCATGGGAGCAACACTGTGGCTGAGCCTACGATTCTGGATGTCGAAGTAACAGACGAAGCCATTACGGCCGAACTGTCGGATGGTCGGCGCATCTCAGTGCCACTCGCCTGGTCCTGGCGCCTATCTGACGCAACGGTCCAACAAAGATCCAACTTCCGGCTCGTTGGAGACGGCTCGGGTGTCCATTGGCTGGACATTGATGAGGATATCAGCGTCCACGGTATGCTCCATGGCAGTCCAGCAAGGCCTCCCCGACAGGTCGCCTAGCTCAGCAACCAGTTCGGGCGGGCCTCAATATGGCCTCTATGTCGGCTTGTAGTCGATGAGTTCGTACGGCCTCTCCGTCCGGTAGCCCAGAGCGCTGGCCGCCTGTCCATGTGGTCTGCACACCCAGACCCTCACACGCAGCAATCATGTGTGAACACAGCAGCCGTGCATATCCATCGCGAACCACGTCAGACGCGCCCCAGTCTCGGGCCACACCAGCATCACCGGCGCCCCGGCACGCAGCAGCAGCCCTACGTGTCTGCTAGGACCAGACAAACACCTCGGGGTCATCCGGCTCGTAGCCGATGAACACGGCCAGCACGATCCGGGGATCGTCGCCGATGACGGCGGGCACTTCGTGGATGAGCCGGGTGTTGAAGAAGTAGAGATCCCCCGGCTCCAGCTCCACCTGACATCGACCGATCTGCTGCTGTTGCGCGTACTCGTGGAAGGTGCCGGCAGCGATATGGGGCTGCACCTCGTCGGTCCAGACGCACTGGTGCAACAGCCCCTGCGTCGTCGATTGTGACGCGGCGTTCTGCATGCACAGGATGCCGGCGAACTGGTTGGTGTAACGCGTCACGGCAAAATCGAAGCGTTTCTCCCGCAGGATCACGTGATCGATGTGTGGCTTGTAGGCGTGGCCGTCGTAGTGCACGCGGAAGATCGCCGGGCCATACCGACGCCCGTCGGGCTCGTGGGCGGTGACCACACGTTTGTCACCTGCCAGTGCCTGCAGGTTGGCGTAGACGCAGTCGATCGGATGGGTGCCCTCATCAAACAAGCTGGCGAAGAGCCTCTCTGTTGTCTGCGCGTGGGCGAAGAAGTCGGCGGGGTTGGCGCCGCGGTTGCCCAGGCTCGTGCCGATGTCGGTGCGGGAACGGGCGCCCTCCGGCGCGGGCTGTTTGGGATCCCGCATCAGGTCGCGATCAATAAAGCGCTGGATCAACGCGGTGCAGGCCTCGGCAGGGAAGGCACCGCGCAGGATGATGGCGGGGATGCGGGCTTCGGCGAGAGCCCGCAGGGGATCGGCCTCCAGGGCGCGGGCGTCGTCGGCGCTGTTGCTGTCGATGGGTAGCCAGGTGCTCATGCCGATGTCCCCGATGCATGCCAGATGAGTGGATTCTGCTCGTCGTCGTTGAGTGTGTCACCGACCTGCAGGCTCTTGATGAGCCGCTCGGGCAACACGTTCTGCGTGCCATTGAAGGTGGCACCGTCCGGCATGAAGGCGCAGGTCATGGCCCGCCGCGGGTGGCGCGACATGTTGGCTGCCGCGGCATGTACGGTCAGACCATTGTGAAACGAGCAACCGCCGGCGGGTAACGCCGCTGCCACGGGATCGATGACGGTCAATTCCGGGTGGGCGGTAAAGATGGCGTTCATTGGTGCCCCCGTAGGAAAGTCGGTCTCCAGCCGATGTCGCTGGGTGCCCGGCAGGAAGAACATGCAGCCATTGCGCGCGTCGACTTCGTCGAGGGCGACCCAGATCGTGATGGCATGTCTGGCGGAGAACGACCATTTCGTATTGTCCTGGTGCCAGGAGGTGGGATTGGCCCAGGGATCCTTGTACAGGGCCTGGTCGTGCCAGACGCGGATGCCATCGACGCCTTCCAGGGTCGCTGCCATCTGACCGATGCTCTCATGCAACACCAGTCGGCGCACCTCGGGATGGTCCATCCACAGGTTGATCCGCTGATAGAGCACGGTGCGACTGGCTCCCAGCAGCGGGTCATCGGCGCGCGGCAGCACGGCATCCCCCCGCGCCTCCATGGCGGACTCGACGGCGGTGCGCCATGCCGCCAGCTCAACGGCTGAGAGGAAATCAGGAATCAGCAGGAAACCGTTGTCGCCGTAGCTGGAGATCTGTGTTGAACTCAGAGTGGTGTTCACAGGTGCGTGTCTCATCGGGGCTGAAGAGTGAGTCGGCAATATGGCGCGCCCCGGAGGGTCGGGCAAGCGGTTGTCGGCGGTGCATCGGGTCTGTTGATTGAGGCATAAGGAGGACCCAACCAGCGATGCCACCGATCACCGATGCCCTGCCTGACGTCCCGCGCGAGTTGCGCTTCTTTCCCGTCGACAACCCGCAGCCGGAACACCTGAGTCTGCAGCAGATTCAGCAGTTCAATGATCTCGGCTACGTCTTTCCCCTCGACGTCTACACGCCCGATGAAGCTGCTGCCAATCGGACCTACTTCGATCATCTCATGGCAGGCGCCGCTGCCGCCGGGTGGGACGCATATTCGATCAACGGCTGGCAATTGCGCTGCAGCGGCATGTACGACATGATCGTCGAACCTCGGATTCTCGATTACGTGCAGGACCTGATCGGTGCAGATCTGATCTGTTGGGGCGCGCACTTCTTCTGCAAGATGGCTGGTGACGAACGTGGTGTCAGTTTTCATCAGGATGCCTCGTACTGGCCACTGACACCGAGCAAGACCATCACGGTATGGCTCGCCATAGATGACGCGGATGTGGAGAATGGTGCCATGACCGTCGTGCCGCGGTCCCACCTGCATGGACAGATCGCTTTCGAAGAGAGCGACGCCGCCGAAAAGAACGTCCTCGGGCAGACCGTCCTCGATCCCGACCTCTACGGTGACACGCCCGTGCCCTTCGTCATGCGTGCGGGACAGATCTCGTTGCACACGGATCTGCTGCTGCACGGTTCACAGGCCAATCTCACCGACCGCCGCCGCTGTGGTCTGACGATGCGATTCGTGCCGCCCGATGTACGGGCCCACAAGGGCTGGAACCGCAATGCGATCACCTGCCGTGGCAGTGACACATCCGGCCACTGGTCACAGAATCCGCGTCCTGACGAGGGGGATGATATCCCGGTGAAAGCCTGACTATGCTGAGCGAACGGTTTGCTGCCGCTGAGATTCCCCGCCTGTTGCTGGATCGGGACGCCTGGCACCCCTACCCAACTGCGACCGAGCGCAAGCCCTGGCAGGGCCTGCCTGCTGCGGCTCGTGCCCGGTGCATCGCCGCAGGAGAGACAGATCTCGACTTTGCCTGGCTGCCATTGCCGGCAACGGTGTTTCTGGACTTTGCCCGCAACGGGGACCGTGACCGCTTTCAAAAGCTGACATTTGCGCGGCGCCGGGCCTTGGCCGATCTCGTGCTGGCGGAGTGTGTCGAAGGCAAAGGCCGCTTTGTTGATACCATCGTCGACGGCATCTGGGCGATCTGTGAGGAGAGCTACTGGGGTGTGCCGGCCCACATCGGCGTGCAGGCTGCCGGCGTCGGCCTGCCGGATGTGACGGAACCCACGGTGGACCTCTTCGCCGCCGAGACAGCGAGCCACCTGGCGTGGGCGTTGTACCTGCTGGGGGATCGTCTCGACGCTGTGTCCCCGTTGTTGCGGCAACGGATCATCTTCGAGCAGCATCGTCGCCTGCTGGATCCCTGTCTGCAGCGGGATGACTTCGGCTGGATGGGGCTCGGGCCGGCGGGGCAGCGGCGGGTCAACAACTGGAACCCGTGGATCTGCTCCAACTGGCTGACGACGGCGCTGCTGCTGGAGGAGGATGAAGGACTGCGTGCGGCGCATGTGGCCAAGATCCTGCGCTGCCTGGATCGTTTCGTCGATCCCTATCCGCGCGATGGTGGCTGTGATGAGGGGCCAAGCTACTGGGGGCGCGCCGGTGCGTCGCTGTTCGACTGCCTGGATTTGCTGCGCAGTGGCTCGGGTGGCGCCATCGATCTGTTCGACGAGCCCCTCGTTGGCGAGATCGGTCGCTTCCTGCATCGTGTGCACATCGATGCGGACTACTATGTGAACTTCGCCGATGCGCCCGCCGCGGTGTACCCGGATGCGGCCCTCGTCTTTCGCTATGGCCAGGCCATCGACGACGACGACATGACTGCCATGGGCGCCTGGCTGTCGGCACGGGAAGACGCCGGCGGTAAGAGCATCGACAGCACGGGGCGGATGCTGCGCTCCCTGTTCAGTGCCGCCGATATTGCTGCGGTCCCGGGGCGTACGCCGCTGCCGCGCGACGTCTGGTTGCCCGAGATCGAAGTCATGGTGGCGCGCGACACGGCAGGCTCCGCGCAGGGTTTCTTTGTTGCCGCCAAGGGGGGGCACAACGACGAGAGCCACAATCACAACGACGTGGGCCAGTTCGTGCTCTATGTCGATGGACGCCCCGTCATTGTTGATGCCGGCGTCGAGACCTACACGAAGAAGACCTTCGGTCCCCAGCGCTACGACATCTGGACCATGCAGACCGCCTACCACAATCTGCCCACCATCGGCGGCGTGCAGCAGTTGCCCGGGGCGAAATACGCCGCCCGTGCCGTTGCCTGCGAAGTGCAGGCGGATGCCGCGCAGTTGACCCTCGACATCGCCGCCGCTTACCCGGAGGGCATGTTGAACCGGTGGCAGCGGCAGATCCGTGTCGATCGGGGTACTGCTCTATCCGTGTGTGACGACTATGAACTGGGCCCCAAAGCGGCAGGCGAACTGCAGCTGAGCCTGATGACGGTGTGCCAGCCGCTGGAAACAAGCGGGGACCGGTTGCGTCTGGCCGATATGCTGTTGTCCTGGGAGATCCCCGGAGCCATCGTGGCGGTCGACACGGTCGAACTCACCGACACGCGCATGCGCCAGATCTGGGGCGAGCAACTCTATCGTCTCCGCTTCACGGTGGCCCAGCCGCCCCCCAGCGGCCGCTGGCAACTGCGCTTCGAGCGGGCACGGGCATGACGCGCCTGTTGCATGTCGCCGCCGGCGCCGCGCAACCGCGGGCCTGGACGCGCCCTTTTGTGGCCCGCCTGCGCGAACTGGGGGAACTGGAAATCGTCGAGTACGCCGCAATGTTGTCCGACGACGAAGTGGCTGCCCGCATCCGCAACTGTGACGTGCTGATCACCAGCTGGGGCTCCCGCATGACCCCTGCGACGCTGGCCACCGACCCGGGGGACCTGCGTTACATCTGCCATCTGACGGGGGGTATGAGGGACTTCATCCCCCTCGAGATGATCGACTCGGGCCTTCCCGTGACCAACTGGGGAAATGCTCAGGCCCGGGCTGTTGCCGAAGGTGCGGTGCTGCTGCTGCTGGCCAGTCTCAAGGGCCTGCGCCAGCGCACCGATCACATTGCAGCGGGCCAGTGGCGCCCGTCCGAGACCGAGTTCCGCTCGAGCATGATGTTCGATCTGCCGCTCGGCATCTACGGCTACGGCTTCATTGGCCGGACCTTCGTTGATATGGTGCGGCCCTTCGGCCCGCGCCTGCGCATCTTCGACCCCTTCGCCACCGACCTGCCCGACGACTGTGAACGGGTCGAGTCCCTGGCGGCGCTGTTTTCGGGATCCCGCGCCGTCGCTATTCACGCTGGTTGGACCGAGGAAACGGCCGGTTCGGTGACGGCAGAGTTGCTCGCCCGCCTGCCGGACGGCGGTGTCCTGATCAACACCGCACGAGGCGCCATCGTCGATCAGGAGGCCCTGTTCGCCGAGCTTGCCTCGGGCCGTCTGCGTGCCGGCCTCGATGTGCTCGTGCCGCCGGAAGACCTGCCGTCGGATCATCCCGCACGGAACTGGCCGAATCTGCTGCTCACGGCGCACAGCCTGTCGCAGCCCTTTCCCAAGGACTACGTCAGTGACGAGGCCTTCGAACCCATGCATCATATCTGTCTGGATAATGTGCGCCGGCATCTTGCCGGCGAGCCGCTGCAATTTCGCATGGATGCAGAGCGCTACGAGCTCAGTACATGAACCGCCTTCTGAGCCTGTCGTGGATCGTGCTGTCTGTGGGTGTTGTCGCCGCAGCACCCGAAGCAGGTCAGCTGCTGCTGCACGAGTCCTTCGAGGACACCCTCTGGGCGTCCCGCGGCTGGTATGACGGACCCCACATGGAAACGGTTGCAGATGCCACGGCGCCCGATGGTGGCAGGGTCAATGTCTGGCACTGGGCACGAACCGGGGCGACAGGACCCACGGGTGGCGGCGCACGCCTGCACCTGCCGCCTCACGACGACGTGACCCTGAGCTTCCACATGCGTGTCAGTGAGAACTGGGCCTGGACGGGTGTGCCCTACCACCCCCACATGTTCCATCTTATCACCAGCAAAGACTGGGAGTACGTTGCCCCCTCCTACACATATCTGACGACCTATACGGAGGTCGTCAACGGTATCCCGCGACTGGCGCTGCAGGATGGTCGCAACGTCGATACGTCGCAGGTGCGTCAGGACATTACCAGCATGACCGAAGCCCGTGCCATTGCCGGCTGCAACGGCGACGCCGACGGTCACGGCACGGGCGACTGCTACCAGGCCGGTGGAGACTGGTTCAACGGCAAGGCATGGACGGCGGATCGCGTCCTGCTGAGCGCCGCTGCCGGTCCCGGCAATCAGGCCGACTGGCATGAGATCCGGGCGCGTTTTCGCCTCAACACAGTCGGTGATGGGGTGACGCACCATGATGGTGTGTTGCAGATGTGGTTCGACGGAAGATTGATCGTTGATGTGCACGATGCGGTACTGCGCACATCGCAGCATCCGGACATGAAGTTTGATCAGTTCCTGATGGGCCCCCACATCGGCCCGGGGGTGCCACACCCGCAGTCCATGTGGATCGACGATCTGCGCATCTGGGCCTCACCGGCACCGGCGACGGCTGTGCGGGCAGCGAGCTGGGGGCAGGCCAAGGGCGGGCACTGAAACCCAGGCCTGGGACCCAGGCACTGAGACCCAGGCAGCAGGTCAGATGGCGCGGCGCTCCTCGTGCGCGGCAAAGCCATGGCTGTCGAGTCGCGCAATCACTTCCTCCACATGATCCCGGCCGCGCGTCTCCAGCGTGAAGCGGACCGCCGTGGTGCCCACGGGACCGGCGGCGAAGGCCCGTTCGTGATGCACCTCCAGCACATTGGCGTGGCACTGGGCGACAACGGCCGCAACTTTTGACAGGCTGCCGGGTCGGTCCGGTACGTCCACGGACAGCCGCACGCGCCGGCCATCCCGAGTCAGGCCGCGCTCGATGATCTTCGCCAGGGTGTTGACGTCGATGTTGCCGCCGGACACGATGCAGGCGACGCGTCGGCCACGCAACTCGAATCGGCCTTCCAGCACGGCAGCCAGAGCGACGGCACCAGCCCCCTCGGCGACGGTTTTCTCCTGTTCGGCCAGGGCCAGGATGCTCGAGGCGATCTCCTCCTCGGTGACGGTGACGACGCGATCCACAACCCGCTGCATCTGCGCAAAGGGCACATCACCGATGCGGCGCACGGCAATGCCGTCGGCCAGAGTTGAGGTATCACCGCAGGCTTCGACATGTCCTGCTGCCAGCGACTGTTGCGCTGACGGGTACGAGGCGGCTTCCACGCCGATGATCTCGACACCCGGTGCCAGGGCCTTGATCGCCGTGCCGATGCCGGCGATCAGGCCGCCGCCGCCAACAGGGACGACAACGACCTCCAGATCCGGCTCCTGCTCGAGCAACTCGAGCCCGATCGTGCCCTGGCCGGCGACGACGAGGGCATCGTCATAGGGATGAATGAAGACGAGGCCCCGCTCCTTCTGCACACGACAGGCCTCGTCATAGGCCTCGGCGTAGGTCTCACCTGCAAGGATCACCTCGGCGCCATGGCCGCGGGTGTTGCTGACCTTGGTCAGCGGCGCCGTCTCGGGCATGATGATCGTCGCGTCGATCCCCAGGCGTCGGGCGATGTAGGCCACGGCCTGGGCGTGATTGCCGGCGGAGGAGGCGACAACACCAACGGCGCGTTCCTCGGCAGACAGGGCCAGCAGGCGATTGAGGGCACCCCGCTCCTTGAAGGAGCCTGTCATCTGCAGGTTTTCGAGCTTCAGATACACCGGCGCACCCGCCTGCTGGCTCAGAGATTCGGAACGGGCCAGCGGTGACAGGTAGATGGCGTCGGCGATGCAGGTGCGGGCGTGCTGGATGTCCTGCAGAGTAACCATGTCAGGGAAGGTGCGACCGGCACCACACATCGGCAAGCCTGCCGCAAGCCGTGTCCCAAGGACCGCACCTGAGCGCGACGTCGACGTCTCTACCTGGCCCCATCTGTCGCAATCGTGCCCCGCCAGAGAGGCGTGTGTCAAGAGGCGGGGTGCCTGCGCCCCTGAGCGACAGTTGGCACAGAGCTTGCCTGTATTCCCGGTGAGACGCGAGAAACTGTGCACAATCGGTATGGTGGGGTGGGAGTCGTGAGGAAACGCGCAAGGTGGATTCCGCTGTTGGGCCTGGGCCTGGGTCTCGTCCTGATTCTGGGCTCTGCAGCAGGGGTCCTGGCCCAGGATGCTGAAGAGTGCCTGGAGTGCCACTCGGATCCGGATCTCGTCCGCGAGGGGGATTGGCGGCCGGGTACTTCCGCCTACGTCGATCCCGCTATGGGCGCGAACTCGGTGCATGAAGGCTGGGAGTGCACCGAATGTCATACCACGGCGACGCTGGACCACGGCGAGCGCCTGGGAACCGTCGCCTGCGCCGATTGCCATGAAGAGGCGGCTGAATTGGTTGCCAGCAGCCTGCATGGACAGGCGCGGGACAAGGGTGTCGAGCATGTTCCCGAGTGTGCTGATTGCCACGGCGGGCACGACGTGCGCTACGTGGATGATCCCGAGTCGCCGGCGCACCGTACCAACGTGCCCCTCACCTGTGCCAAATGCCACGCCGACCCCGAGTTCAATGAACGGCGGCCCCTGGCCCGCACATCACCCCTGGCCGGGTACGAGCAGAGCGTGCACTACCAGGCGCTGCAGCGCGAGGAGAACGGTGCAACCTGCACCGACTGCCATGAGTCGCATGCGCTGTACCGGCCCAACGACCCCCGTTCGGCGATCCACGACCAGAACATCCCGGCGACGTGCGGCAAGTGCCACGACGAGATCCGGAGGGTGTACGAGAAAAGCATTCACGGTCAGGCACTGGCGGCGGGTGAACTGGATGCGCCGGACTGTGCCGATTGCCATGGCGAACACGAAATCCGCGGACCTGATGATCCGGCATCCACCGTGTATGGGGCGCACCTGTCAAAAACGACCTGTGTCTGGTGCCACGAATCCGAACGCATCGTCAAGCGCTACGGTCTGCCCGCCCAGCGCCAGGCTTCGTACGAGGACAGTTATCACGGCCTGTCGGACCTCGCCAGGTCTACCGTTGTGGCCAACTGCGCCAGTTGCCACGGCATCCACGACATCCTGCCGTCCACCGACCCGCTGTCGAAGATCCATCGTGACAATCTGCCCGAGACGTGTGGCCAGTGTCATCCCGGCGCGGGGGCTAACTTCGCTCTGGGTACCATTCACGTCGCCGAGGGTGTCGCCAATGGTGAACATCCGGTGGTCAACTGGGTCCGACGCTTCTATATCTGGCTGATCGTCGTTGTCGTCGGTGGCATGGCCTTGCACAATGGCATCGATTTTGTCCGCAAGGGCCGGGCGCCGCGCCTGCCTCGTGGTCGAGATTACCTGCGCTTCAACCTCGGTGAACGGTTGCAGCACGCGACGATGGCGGGATCCTTCATCGTGCTGGCCTACTCCGGCTTTGCGCTGAAATTCCCCGGCGCGTGGTGGGCCATGCCCCTGGCCTGGCTGGAGAACGGTGAATCAGCGCGGCCCCTCGTACATCGCGCGGCGGCGGTGGCCATGGTGAGCGTCTGCGTCTATCACCTGTTCTATATGGGTCTGGCCCGCCGCGGTCGCGAGCAACTGCGGGCGATGGCGCCCCGCTGGCAGGATCTGCGCGACGCGGCGCAGATGGTGGGCTACTACCTGGGGCGGCGGCCCGATCGCCCCGCCTTTGACCGTTTCGGCTACATCGAAAAGCTGGAATACTGGGCCCTGGTTTGGGGCAGCATCGTCATGACCGTGACGGGTTTTGCCCTGTGGTTCGAAAATCAGTCCCTCATGGTGGCGCCACTGTGGGTCCTAGATCTGGCAACGGTGGTGCATTACTACGAGGCCTGGCTGGCGACGCTGGCCATCGTCGTCTGGCATTTCTACTGGGTCATTTTCAACCCCGAGATCTATCCCATGAGTAAGGTCTGGCTCGACGGCTGGCTGTCCAAAGAAGAGATGCACCATGAGCATCCACTGGAACTGCGACGTCTGCAGCAACAGGACGACGGCACCAACGAGGACGATACATGAGGCACACCAGTCTGACTGTGGGTCTCTGGACGGTGCTGGCCGCTGTCGCGCTGACTGCGGCGCCGACAACGGCTCAGGCTCCGGCCCAGGTATCGGGCTGTGATGTGTGCCACAGCAAGCCGGACGCCAAACGCGTGCTGCCCAGCGGCCGTGTGCAGTCGTTGTTCATCGACCGCGACGACCTGCAGCACTCCGTACATCGGGGCAAGGCCTGCGTCGATTGTCACACCGACGTCATCGAGATCCCGCACACGCGCACGCCCGAAACAGTGAACTGCACGCGCTGCCATTTCGAGGGCAACACTGCGGGGGCGCCGCAGGGCAGGATTTACGCCGAGTATGAAGCCAGCGTGCATGGTCGTGCATTGGCGGCGGGGGATGAACGTGCGCCGGCCTGTCAGGACTGCCACGGCAACCACAGCATCGCCCCCCATGCGGCGGCGACATCACCGGTGGCGCGCGAAAACATCGCTGCCGGCTGCGCCACCTGTCACCTGCAGATCTACACCGAGTTCCGCACCAGTGTGCATGGGGTGGCGCTGGATTCAGGCAACGTCGATGTGCCCACCTGCACCGACTGCCACAGCGAGCACGGCATTCGGCGCCACGACGACCCTCGTTCACCGACCTACGCGGGCAACGTTGCCGCAACCTGTGCCACCTGCCATGCGGCGGAGGCCATCATCGGCAAATACGGGATCTCCGGCGAGCAGGTCGCCGCCTACGAAGAAAGCTTCCATGGTGTGGCCAGTCGTTTCGGTATGCGCACCGTCGCCAACTGTTCCAGCTGTCACGGCGTGCACGACATCCGCTCCCACCTCGATCCCGCATCGCGGGTGTACGTGGACAACATTCCCGCGACCTGCGGCGAGTGTCACGCCGACGCCAACGCCAACTACGCCATCGGCACCATCCACGTGCGGCCCCAGGATCCAGTCAGTGGCATCGTCTACTGGGTTTCGGCCTTCTTCAAATGGTTGACGATTTCGACGATCTGCGTCCTCGTCATCCACATCGGCCTCGACCTGTCACGCCAGATCCGCGACCGTCGGCGGCATCGCCGCCCCCACCTTCAGCAGAAGGACTCGACCCCATGACCGAGGACACACGCGGTCTCTCTGTCGAGGAGGAAGCCGCCCTGCGCCAACGCCTCGATGAGCTTGTCGTCGACCTGCTGGGCCGCTCGCTGTCGACGTCCGTCCGACGTGATGGTGTGGACGCCGTCCTGCAGGAGCGCCGTGAGGAGATTGCCGGCGACGTCAATGCTCTCGTGCAACGCCTCAAAGGTCAGGTCGAGGTCGAGGTCCGTCGGCGGCAGACCGAGGAGGAAGCGGCGCGACGCGGGCCGGAACCAACTTTTGAGCGCTTCAATCTGAGCATCCGCCTGCAGCATATCGTGCTCTTCACCAGCTGTATCGTGCTCATCGCCACCGGCATGCCGGTGAAGTTCTATGAGAGCGACTGGGCCAACTGGTTCTTCGACGCCATCGGTGGCATCGAGCGCTCGACGCAGATCCACCGTGTCGGCGCAGTGGGTCTTATCGCCGTCGGCCTCTACCACCTCATCTACATCCTGTTCTTCCGCCACGGTCGCTGGAACTTCGGCCTGCTTGTGCCCAATCTGAAGGATGCCCGCGACATCGCCCACCAGATGCGTTTCTTCCTCGGGCGCACCGACGAACGGCCAAACTTCGGCCGCTTCAGCTACGTCGAGAAATTCGACTACTGGGCCGTCTACTGGGGCATGCTCATCATGGTGGGCTCCGGCCTGGTGCTGTGGTTCGAGCAGATCTCGCTGGCCGTGTTCCCCAAGTACGTCGTCGATATCGCCAACGAAGCCCACAGTGACGAAGCCCAGCTGGCGACGCTGGCCATCGTGGTCTGGCACTTCTACAACGTGCACTTCAACCCGCGCAAATTCCCCATGAACAAGGTCTGGCTCACGGGGCGCATGACGGAAGAGGAGATGCTCGAGGAGCATCCTCTCGAGTATGAGCAGATCATCAAACGGGGTGAGACGGAGCGGGTCCGCGACGCAGGTCCCGGTGAGGAAGTGGAAGGCGGAGGAGGCGGAGCATGAATGCACTGTTGCGGGACCTGGCCCGGGGATTTCGTCGGCACGGTCTGTACCTGCTGGCCCTCGCCGGTGTTGTTGCCGGGTTTGCTGTGCTGTTTACCGGTGGTGTCTACGTCGCCTCCCAGGACCCCGAGTTCTGCATCAACTGTCACTACATGGAGCCCTACTACAGGCAATGGCAGACATCGAGCCACGCCGACGTATCCTGTGTGGACTGCCATCCTGTGCGACCCCTGCAGAACGCGATCTCCGCTCTGCGCTACGCCACCGACACGCAGGACCCCCGCCCCCGCGCCGAGGTGGCAAGCGCCAGTTGCACGCAATGCCACGACAGTCGCCTGGAGGAAGGGCTGGCGATCTTCGGCGGCAAGATGCATTTCGATCACAAGACACACCTGGGTGAGTTGCGTCGTGGCAAACAGCTGCAGTGCACGAGTTGCCATTCGCAGATCGTGCAGGGCGAACACATTGCCGTCACCAAGGAGACCTGTTTCCTCTGCCACTTCCGCAATGTCGGCGAAGGGCAGGCGATCGGCGGCTGTACGAACTGCCATGATGCGCCTGGTGAGACCGTGCAGCACGGAGGCTTCGTCTTCCGTCACGAGACCTATCTGGAAGCGGGCGTTTCCTGCGAGCAGTGTCACCTCGAGGTCGTCCGCGGCGACGGTGCCGTGCCACAGGAGCGCTGCTACACCTGTCACGTGGAGCGTCTGGAGCGCTACGACGATTCCGCCTTCATGCATGCGACACACGTGACCCAACATGACATCGATTGTTTCGCCTGTCACGAGACCATCGAGCACGGTGATGTGCGCCTGATCCGCGCCCTCGACACCAGTTGCGAGACCTGCCACCAGGCGCTGCATTCACCGCAAAAAGAAGTGTATCTCGGCACCGGTGGACGCGGCGTGAAAGAACTGCCGAGCCGCATGTTCGCCGCCCGCGTCGCCTGCGATGGCTGTCACACGACGGCCGTACATCGCGGCAGCCCCGAGTTTGAGGAAGTCAACCTGGAAGCGCAGCGCAAGTCCTGCGTCGACTGCCATGGGCCTGGCTACGATCTGATGCTGGACGACTGGTTGCGGGAGATGGCGTCGCTGGAAGCGATGCTGGCGCCAGAAGTGGCGACGGCGGAGAAACTCCTGCAGCGGCAGGAAGCGTCCGGAGCCGACGTGGCCGTCGCCCGGCTGCAGATCAAGAACGCCCGACACAATCTCGACCTGCTGCGCGCCGGCAAGGGAGCCCACAACGTGGAGTACGCCGTGCGCGTGACAAAGGCGGCGACGAAGTCCGTAGATGAGGCCATGCCGGCACTGCAGAGTGCCTACCAGGCGCCGCGCCGACCGGATGTCGTCAGCACCCCTGATGGTTACTGCATGGCCCTGTGCCACGAACGTATCGGCCTGCCCCAGGAGACAGAGTTCGAGAACATGGTCTTTCCCCACGTGCTACACGCCGAGGATC
>CALFPI010000198.1 GCA_937919035.1 uncultured Gemmatimonadaceae bacterium | reverse complement strand
CGTGCGCCAATGTTGTCTGCCATATCGGCGGTGGTTGAATGACTCAGATGGTCATATTGTGATTTTGTCAGCCAAAATGGCAGACTATCGCGCTCGCCGACTCCTGCGTTCAAGGGATTCTCGCCGACGGCGGTGCGCCAGTTCCCTCATGTCGATCGCCGGATCAAACTCATCAACGATCTCGCTGCCGAGAATCTCCTCCAGTACGTCCTCCAGTGTCACCAGACCCGCAAGACCACTGTATTCGTTGATGACCAGCACCAGGTGTTGCCGGGTCTCCAGGAGCCGGCGCAACAGGCGGTTCACGCTGAGAGTCTCGGTCACAAAATCGACGGGCCGCATGAATTCCTCCAACAGGCGATCCCATTGATCTTCCGCCATGGCCGTCAGGATGTCGCGGCGCAGCACCACACCGACAACATCATCGGCGTCTCTGTCGTACACGGGGACACGACTGTGGTTGAAGGCGGTGGCAAGCTCCTGTGATTCCTTCAACACACCGATCGTCATCGACACGCTCAGGGAAGACATGACCGTTCGTGGTGTCATGATGTCGCGCACGGTGCGCGCCTCCAGAGACAGAATGTTCTCGATGACCGCCGCTTCCTCCGGGCCGATCGTGCCAGCCTTCAGACCCAGCCTTGCCAGTACTGTGATCTCCTGGATCGATACATCAGATTCGGCGTTGCCGCGCGCCATGAGGTTTGTCAGTTTGCCGGTGAACCAGGTCAGGGGCCGGAAGGCCCAGACCAGCCCCTGTAGCGGGCGGGCGATCACACTGGCCATGCCGCGCGCATGGATCACGCCGATTGTCTTCGGGATCACCTCGGAGAAAATCAGGATGGCGAGGGTGAAGAAGGCTGAGAACCAGACCAGCCTGTCGTGACCAAAAACGTTGGCTGCAGCGGCACCGGCGATGGCGGCGCCGGCGGTATTGGCGATCGTGTTCAGTGACAGAATCGCGGCGATGGGCCGATCGATGTTCTCGCGCATGTCGCGCAGGATCCGACCCGACGCACTGCCGGACTCTGCCATGTTCTCCAGGTGGCCCACAGGGACCGAGTAGAGCACGGCTTCGAACAGGGAACACAGAGCCGAGATGCCAACGGCAAAGCCGACGGCTACGGCAAGCTCGATCATTACGCCCTCCAGGGAGTATTCGGGGTGTTGGCCTGAACAAGTGGCCAACAGGGAGCAGAGCTACAATATCGAAAGGTCGACCGGGCAACAATCGTGCGACAATCACGTGCCAACACCTGGACCGGGGCTGGCCGCGGAGTCGCCATGTGAAAAAATCGAACATAAGCGGCTCTGCTTGGGAAGGTGGGCGACGGAGGAACCGCTACGGTCGTTATACTTGGGGCATGAAACCTTCCATCTTTACCGACGAGATCCACCGCGAGGACTTTGCACGCGCCGTACTTTTGGCCGAGCAATGGGGAGTCGAAGCCGTAGAGATCCGTTCCCTGCCGGGCGGGCGCTACCCTCGATCCACCGATGACCAACTCAGGCACGTGGGCCGCATCGTCGCCGATGCGGGTCGCACCGTTTCTGGCGTCTCACCAGGCCTGTTCAAGTGCGCCATCGGCGATTCCGAGGTAGAGGCAGGGATCACCGAATGGCTGCCGAGGGCCTGCACCTGGGCCCGCGAGTGGGGCACCCAGCTCGTTTCCATTTTCGGCTGTCACCGCGGCGACGAACCTCACGGTTCTGCCGGATTCCCCGCGCAAGTGGTTGATCTGCTCGGGCGCATGTGCGACGTCGCCGGCGCCAGCGGGTGTCGACTCGCACTGGAGAACGAAGCCGTGTGCTGGGGGGACACGGGCACGGAGGCGGCGCTGTTGATCGCCGCTGTCGGCTCGGATCGACTGTCGCTGTGCTGGGATCCGGGCAATGCTGCGCGCGCCGGCGTCCTGGCTGCGCAGCAGGAATATGAAGGGCTGGCTGACCTGGTGGCCCACGTTCATCTGAAGAACTTCGATCCAGTTGTTGATGACTGGTCGCTGATGGATGGCGGATGTGTCGACTGGCCGTCACAGATGCAGGCGCTGGCCGAACATGACTACCCGGGCTATCTGGTCATAGAAACCCATACTCAGACCCAGACGCAGACCCAGATACGGCCACGTCCCGTTGGTAACACACTGTCGAGGGGTAGGGGGGCACCTCTGTCGCCTCTCGAAGCCAACACTCTGCACAATCTGCAGTACCTGCACTTCCTGTTGGGTTGATCTTGTCGCCTCCTGTGCAATCTCTGGCGACGCGCACCGTGCGCGGCGTGTTCTGGACAAGCAGCCCCTTTCTGCTGCAGTTCGTCACAACGTTCCTGTTCTATGGGTTGCTGCCGACGGAACAGATGGGGCAGTTCGAGGGGGCCCTGATGATCGTCATGTTTCTGGCCCTGCTCTGCGATCTGGGGCTCGGCAGCGCTCTGATCCAGGATCGCGACACAGGAGACGAACATTTCGCCGCCGCTTTCTGGCTGTGCCTTGCCTTGGGTGGTGTCACCACAACAGCAGTTGTGCTGCTGGTGTCAACCGTCGCCGAACTGGTCTCCCCCGAGGATGCAGATGGCTTTGGGCCGATTCTGCGTGGCCTGGTGCTGCTGGTGCCGTTCGCGGCGGTGTCGGGCCTGTTTCGTGCCCGGCTCCAGCGCGATCTGCGCTGGCGCGCGATGGCTGTGGCGGAGATCGGCTCTTCGGTGATCCATGCTGGTACGGCCTTGTCTCTGTTGGCCACGGGACATGGTATCACCAGCGCGGTGTACAGTGCCGTCGCCCGCGAAGCGGCTCTGTTGCTGGCTCTGGCATGGACGGCACGCTGGTTGCCGACGCCCCGATTCGGCTTCGATGCATTGCGCCGGATCCTCGCCTTTGGCCTCAATCTGACAGGTTCACGCTGCCTGAATTACCTCAACAGCAACCTGGCGCGGGTCGTCATTGGCTGGTCTCTCGGCATGGAGGCCTTGGGGTTCTACAGTTTCGCCTATCGATTGACGTTGATGCCGCTGGTGCGAATCTCCACCATCATCACCCGTGTGTTCTTTCCCACGTTCTCCGCCATCAGCCATGACAATGACCTGTTGCGGCGCGTCTACCTGCGTTCCGTTCAGGCGGTGGCACTGACCTACTGGCCGGCGCTGGCGGCGCTGGCCGTTTTGGCGGAACCGGTGGTGCTGCTTGCTGGCCCCACGATGGGACCCGCCGTGTGGCCCGTACGGCTCCTGGCGCTGGCGACGATAATCAAGGCCGTTGGTGCGAGTGTAGGATCCGTGTTCCTTGCCAAAGGCAAGGCCAGCTGGGCCCTGTACTGGTCGGCGTTCAGCCTGCTGGTACTGATCCCGGCACTGTACTGGGGCGGCCTCTTCGGGATTGAGGGTGTCTGTGCTGTGCTTGCTGCCACGGGGGCGCTGTTCCTCGTGTTGTCTCAATACCTGGCCAATCGCCTGATGGGGATCGGCTTCGCCACCTACAGCGCAGTGCTGTGGAGACCGGCGCTGGTCGCGTTGCTCACGGGAGCCGTCACCCTGACAGCCCTGCCGATGCTGCCAGCAACACCTGTGATGGCATGTGTTGTCGGTACGGCGGTCGCAGCGGTGGCGGGACTGGCGGGACTGCGGTGGATCGCGTGGAATGATGTCAGAGGCATGTGGCACAGCGCCCGCGGCTCGTCTGCGGATGCATCTGCCATGTCTCCCCTTTCCAAGGGGTAAGGGCCCCAGTACCTTCTCTGGCTGATACCCTTTCAGAGCACACGTGCGCGTGGCTCGCCTCAAGGAGCAGAGTTAACATGGATCCCCAGAACGGCCAGTCCGCCACAGGCACCGCCCGACTCAAGACGGGCCTCGCAGAAATGCTCAAAGGCGGTGTCATCATGGACGTCACCAACGCCGACCAGGCGAAGATCGCCGAGGACGCCGGTGCCGTGGCAGTCATGGCCCTGGAACGGGTACCCTCTGATATTCGCAAAGAGGGCGGTGTCGCCCGTATGTCACCGATCTCGACGATGCGCAAAATCATGGCGACGGTGTCGATTCCGGTAATGGCCAAGTGTCGCATCGGCCACTTCGCCGAGGCCCAGATCCTGCAGGCATTGGGCGTCGACTACATCGACGAGAGCGAAGTCCTGACACCGGCCGATGAACTCTATCACGTGGACAAATTCGCTTTCCAGGTTCCTTTTGTCTGCGGCTGTCGCAATCTGGGCGAAGCACTGCGCCGAATCGGCGAGGGTGCAGCCATGATCCGCACCAAGGGCGAGGCAGGTTCCGGCAACATCGTCGAGGCCGTGCGTCACATGCGCACCCTCATGGATGGCATGCGGCGTCTCACACTTCTGGGTCCCGAGCAGTTGATGACGGAGGCCAAAGATCTGGGAGCCCCCTATGAGTTGGTGCGCCTGGTGGCCGAAACAGGAAAACTGCCAGTGCCCAATTTCTCCGCTGGTGGCATTGCCACACCCGCTGATGCATCCCTGATGATGCAGTTGGGTGCCGAGTCCGTCTTTGTTGGCTCGGGCATCTTCAAGTCGTCAGACCCGGCCAAGCGAGCCCTGGCCATCGTCAAGGCGACGACACACTATGCCGATCCCGACATCCTCGTGCAGGTATCGGAAGATCTTGGCGAGGCCATGCCTGGCATCGAGATGGGCACACTCGACGAGAGTGAGAAAATGCAGAATCGCGGCTGGTAGGATCCGCTCAGGCTGCCGCCGCCGAGCACATCAAGGGAGATGCCCCGGACGGGGCGTCTCCTTCTTTCTTGCTGCATCCCCAAACCGGGAGTGAGACCAGGAGTGATCTACAGGTGATTCAGGGGAAGACCCGGCCCGTCGTCGGCGCCTTGGCGCTGCAGGGAGATTTCGCCGCCCACACGACGACCATGGAACGCCTGGGGGCGGACGTGACGCCGGTGCGCAAGGTGGCCCAACTCGAGGGCATCGACGGACTCATCATCCCGGGCGGGGAGAGCACGACCCTGATCCGGCTCATGGAAGTGTTCGAATTCTGGGAGCCACTGAAGCGCTGGATCAGCGATGGGCACCCGGTCTTCGGCACGTGTGCCGGGACCATTCTGCTGGCCAATGAGGTCCTTGGTCCGACTCAGAGAAGCCTGGGTCTTATTGACGTCACCGTGGAGCGGAACAGCTATGGCCGTCAGGTGGATAGTTTCGAGGGCACCGGCAGCTTTCGCCCCACACCCGAGAGCGAAGAGGAAATCGAGATGATCTTCATTCGGGCGCCCCGGATCATCCGCATGGGCGCACACGTCGAAGCTCTCGGCGACTGCCGCGGCGATACCGTCGTTGCCCGCCAGGGGCATGTCCTCGTCGCCACTTTCCACCCGGAACTGGGCGCAGGATCAGCGCTCCACGAGTACTTCCTGCAGATGGTGATCGCCGCGCGAGGATAGGCCCTTTTCCCCACGGGCCGTGCTACTGGATCGGGGGCTCTGCGTCGCTGAGCAGGCTGTCGAGAAAGGCAAGGTTTGCGCGCGCGATTGTATGGTCCGGATCCAGCTGCAGCGCCAGATGCATGTGCGACGCAGCCGCCCGCAGTTCGCCTGAGCCATACAGCGCCATGCCAAGATTCGTGTGCAGATCCGCGTTGGTGTAGCCATTGTCGACGCAGCGAGTCAACGCACTGACAGCCTCTTGCCATTGTTCTCGGCGCAGATGGACGATGCCCAGGCCTTCGTACGCGCGCCAGAAGGTGGGCTTGTCGCGCAGGATTTCCTCGAAGTAGCGGGCCGCCCCGTTCAGGTCGCCCATCTCGATCAGCACCTTACCGAGATTGCCGAAGACCTGCGGCTCACAGTGCTCCAGTTGTACGGCACTGACAAACGCTGCGTGGGCCTCTGCCAGCCTCCCCCGCACATAATAGGCTCGACCGAGATTGTTGCGGGCACTGCAGTTGTCGGGTGCCTTGGCGACCGTGTCCGTCCAGATTGTCAGATCGCTGCGAAGGACCTCGTTGCGCTGTGTTGTCACCGCCGTCAGTATCACGATGACGAAGCCGGCACCCAGGCCCCGGGCGAGGCGTTGCACCTTCAGCTGCGTAGCTTGTCCCCAGCGATGGACCGCGTACGACAGCAACCAGTTGCCAAACAACAGCAGCAGTACGAGGACCGCCGCCAGAGGCAGATGCATGCGTCGTTCGGCGCCGACTTCGGTAACGATCGGAACGATGCTTGAGCTTGGCGCCAACAAGAAAAAGAAAAATGCGCCGACGAAGCCCAGCATGGGGCGATAACGCAGGGACCAGATCGTTGCACCAAGGAGCGTGCCAACAACACCTGCACCCCGTACCGCATCCCAGACACCCACTGACGTGACTCGACCGTAATCGAAGTTCAACTCTACTGGCCACAGAACGAGTTCAAGATAGTGGGTGATCATGGTCAACTGTGCTGCCCCGTATTGCCACCAGTCAACGCCCAGATGGAAGCCGACAGTTTGATCCCGTGGCCCCGTGGATACGATCGCCAGCAACGGCAGCCAGCAAAGCACCAGGCCCATGTACAACCGCCACCGGCTGTGCCAGGCTTCGCGCCACGTGGAAAACAAGAAGATCCGATCGTACAGCACGACAGCGATAGGCGCCGACACCATCGACTCCTTGCTCAGCATGCCGAGGGCACAGAACAGAACGGCGGCCACGCCCCAGAGTCGGGGACGAGTGGCCCGGAAAGCCCTGTGCGTTGCGTACATCGTGAGCAGATACCACAGCCCCATCAGCAGTTGCGTGCGCTGAATGATGTAGGTGACGGCATCCACCTGCAACGGATGGACCAGCCACATGGCGGCCACAAGTGCCGCCAGATCGACGGCGTGGGTCTGGCGGCACCATGCTGCCAGTTGTGGCAGGCGCATGGTCTGCCAGAGGCAGCAGAACAGGATCCACGCCGACAGTGCGTGTACGGCCACATTGACCAGATGGTAGCCACGCACAGCGAAACCGCCAGTACCGATCCCGAGGGCGGAACTCAGTGGCTTCCAGGCGGAATCGGCCTCAATCTGCAGCTCGCCAAGCCAATGGTTGAGAGCCAGTGACAACAGTACAACGGGCCGACCGGTGACGGCGGATTGCTCATCGCTGCGGATGTCGGCGGGCGGCCACAACTGCCGGACCTGAGGATTGGTACGGATGGCGGCCTCGTCGTCGTGCAGCAGTGGCACGTCGAGGCTGTTGTGGAAAGCTGCTGCCGCCAGCAGACACAGCAACAGGGCTACCGTCACCTGCTGGCGGAGGGCCGGAGGGGGGGGGGGCAGGCTGGTCAGCGAAGCCAACGATCGGGTCCGGAGTGGCCTTCAGCCTTGCCCGTACGCACCCCTCAGAATTTCAGCTGCAATCTCGCCGTAAAGCGATTGATACTGATGGTGTCGTCGGCAAAGATGAAGTCGTGCTGGTACTGCAGCCCGGCACGCAGCTTCTCGCTGATGACGATCTCGGCTCCCACGCCTGGGGCGATGCCGAAGTGGGAGTCGCCTGCATCCGGCGAATACAACTCAGCATCCAGACTCATGAACCAGTTGAAAGGTTCGTTGCGCAGAACATTGCGGATGCCGGCGGAGTAGAGACTCGCCTTCTGATTGCCGGCGATATACCCGTAACCGATCTGCACGGCCAGCCACTCTTCCATGTAGTAGCCCACGTTGGCGCCGTAAATCAGATCCGTCTGGGAGCTGTCGTCGCCAGGGCCTTGGAACTCGATGTCGACGGCGGCGGCACCAAAGAGAGGCTCGATGAACAGGCTGCCCGGCGTGCCGTAGTGTGGATAGCCGCCACGGCCAACTTCGCTGCCCTCCGGACCATCGGTACGCCCCGGTGTGGGCTCGGCGGCGTTTCCAGCGACCGTGCAGGCCAGAACCATAACCGCTGTGATCCAGGTTTTCATAGCCCGATGCTCTTCTTCTTGAAGGCCTTCGTGATCTCTTTGTGATCGGTCCAGATGATCTCGGTCGTCTCGATGTCGGTCAGCTCGAAAGTGGTCTTGTAGTAGACGAGTTTGTCATTGCCCACCTGCTGCGTATTGGAGGTGATCACCGTGCCCAGCAGATAACGAGCCGCTCGCTGGCGACCGGGACCGGTTGCCTCGTTGGCATTCACGTAACCGGATCCCTGGTACTCGTACTCCTTGGCAATCTCCTCGCGGGCGGCCTTGTCGAGAAAGGTGAACTGGCCACTGTTGATGAGAGCCGTTTTCACATGGTCATACAGCGCCTGCAGATCGATGTGTTCCGTCGTCCGGTTCTTCGGCGTCTCAAGAATGACGACGGGTTTGTCGAGGGCGTCACGTTGCTTCCACGCAATCAGAGACTCGACAACTTTCTTCGCCACCAACTGCATGTCATTCTGGTTCCAGCGATCATCGAGCATGGCGATCTGCTCGGGATCTTCATAGGTCCCCCGGGTAAAGGCTCGTTGCCCGGCACAGGCGGACAAGCTCGCGGCAACAACAACGAGCATGGCGAGTTGGAACGCTCGCGTTTTCATTGGTCCTCTCGTTTCTCTCATCTCAAGGAAAAGTTCCATCAACGTCAGTCCCACTCACATTCAAAATGCGAGCGCTCTAGGTGCCACAATCCGGGCAGCATGGCGTCCTGCCGGTGCAGGGCCTGCATGGAGCAGCGGCTCTGCAGCGAACTGGCGGGATACTCGAAAGTAAACTCCTGTGCAGCTTTCAGGTCTGCCGCAGGAATATCGGCGACGGTGTAAATATCGGGACGGGTGGAGGTGAATACCAAGGCGCGTTTGTGCCCGTGGGTCTTCAGCGGTACGCGGGCCACGAAACTGGCTCGTTGCACAACCTTGGGCAGCAGCATGTCGGTGTTGTCCATCTGCGTCCTTGTGGCGGTTCGACCGAGCGCCTGTTGCAGGTTGCCAAAGAACACCCGATCCCGCTCGCCGTCGGGAATGATCAGGTAGAGATAGGCCTTGCGCGCCTGCGTGGAGACACTGACAGCACCGGCCAGTCCCTCGAAATCCAGCTCGATGGCCAGATCGATGGAGCGATTGGGTGGCAGGGCGTGCAACGACATGGCCTGGATAATGGCCTCTGAGACGCCCGCCGCTTTCAGTTGCACCAGCGAGGCCACAGAGGCGTCGCAACTGCAGCGCCGCTCCTGGAGCATCTTGGTGATGGCGTCATCGCTGAACTTCGCCTGGTGCAGTTGCACGACCTCAGCAAGCGACAGGGGCAACTGACCCGAGCGCTCATATACGGCCGGCAGCGCCCCGCCCTCCCAGTCGACGATGTTGAATACGGCGCCAGCCGGCATGGCACGCCCACCAGGGGTCGCCGTGTCGGCCGACTGTGCCGAGGCGGACAGCACCCCCAGCAGCACCAGTGCCGCTGCGAATCCGTGCACTTTTTTCATCAGCCCATTCTCCTTATGACCTCAGCGGAAGCTGCGCCAACTGAGGAAGACAGGGTGGTCGGCGTTGACCTCGGCGGCACTGAAAGTGTGCTGATCGACGACGCCCCCCCCTGCGTTGATAAACTCCAGAACCAGCTCCGCAGTTCCAGGAGGCACTTGGGCGCGGGCCATCCAGATCGCCTGCGGCAGTGACACCCAGCTGCGCGTATCTGCCGCCTCGGTGCCGGCGCCGAAGAGATTCACCAGGATCCCGAGAAACTCGTTCTCGTCCTCCGCCTTCTTGGTGGCGATCCACTTGATCAGGGCCCGCGCCGTCGTGCGCAACAAAATCGAGTCCTGCTTTTCCTGTAGAGACTTGGCGGCGATCGCGTCAAGATCCTCCAGCATCCAGCCGCGCAGGCTCTGGTCGTTGACCCGCAGGCGCACACCGGCGACGGCGCTGCGCCCGGGAACAAAGACGGGCAGGGCCACACGCAACCAGTACTTGACCCGCCCCTGGACGCGTGGGTCGTGATATCGCCGGACCATGTGATCGGAAGTGAGCCAGACATCGTGGGTCCTGTCGTTCTCCATGAGGGGCAGACTGATCGTCTGCTGTCCCTTGCGACCGACGAAGCCACTCTCGGCAAAAACCGTCACAGTTCCAGGGCCGGGCGCCGGCACGTCTGCTTGTCCCGGATCGAGGCCCCAGCGTGACTGGACGTCGAGCCACTCCTGAACAAAACCAAGTTGGTCCGTTGTGCGCTTCAGGTCCGTCGCCATCGGCGCCGGCCAGCTAAGACCAAACTCTTGCTTGTACGCTGCATACCCCTTGGCTGCATCGCGATAGGAGATATAGGCATCGCCCACCTCACCCTCGGCGTCGAACAGCTGGCCCGTGAGATACTGCAGGAAGGCGTCGTTTTTGTAGCTGAGCTGGACTTCTGCATCTTCGGCGAAATCAGCAAGGCGCAGATTCGCCTTGCGACACTCCACGAGGGCCCCCTGGGTGTCGTCGAGGCGCAGATAGTTGAGCGCCCGGTAGTAGTGGATCAGTACGCGCTCATACTCCTGGCCACTGTAGGCACGCAGGGCATCATTGGTCACCAGAGAGGCGATTTCACGGCTCGCCGAACGGGTGTGATGCCTGTCGATGAGTCGCTCGGCGCGTTCAAACTGGGCGTTTGAGGCAGCCCAATCGCCAGCGTAGTGCAGGATCAGACCCTTTTCCAGACGGTAGAGGAGCAGATTGGTATCGCCCGTTGGCTTTTCCAGCTTCGCCAGAGCCCCCTGCCAGTCGCGGCTCTGCATGCGACCAAGGCTCTTTCCCATGTAGCGGGCATACCCGGCAGCACAACCAGTGACACCGATGGCGATCAACAGCACGACCACGGGCCGCAACCAGCCCCCCCTGCGTCGTCTGCGTGTCATCATGCCGGTCGTCCTGCCAGTCATCCTGCCAGTCATCGTGGTGGGCTACAGGGTCATGTGGGCGAGATACACATCACTGGGCGTTGGTGGCTCATTGGGCAGGGGCAGCCTCTCATGCTGCGAGTAGTAGCTCATCAGCACCGACGCACCATCCGGCCCAGGCGCCAGTCCACAGTAGGAGCAATCGCGACCACTGGGGACCGTCAGCAAGTGCTGGGCACGGGTCTTGGCGATCTCCCACACACTGGTATGATGCCCTGCCGGGTCCTGCCGTTCCCCGGCCGAGACAAAGCTGCCCGTTGGCAGGTCCTGCTCCTGCGAGCGGCCGGCAACGATCCAGCGCTTGTCATGCAACTGCAAGACGACAGGAGCATGGATCATGACGCCGAGATCATGCCACTGCCAAAGCACGTAGGGCGTCCGACTAACCCCGAGCCAGGAATGATGGTCCGGCTCCAGCGTGCGCACGACGGCGTGCAGGACGCCGGGTTCGGGCGCGTACAATACAGGCTCCCCGGGACCCCCACCGGAGCGGATCTGGGTTACGAGACGCCAATCGAGCAGATCGTCAGAACGCAGCAGATGCACGGTGCGCATGTCGCGATCATCCCGCCGCCCGAAATGGTAGGCCGCACACCAGTAGGCTCCGTCCGTGGCCAACAGGCGCCACAGCCAGTAATTGACACCATAGAGCTGACGCGGAGTCGACCAACACGTGCCGTCACGGCTGACGGCAATGTGGGTCAGCAGATCGTGGGCGACATCGGTAATCGATCCTGCCGTACGCCAGCGCGGCACCCACGTGCCGAAGGTGACGGCGAGACGATCTCCGGCGTCCAGAAGTTTGGGATCCCTGTCATCACCGCCTGTGTCAAAACGAGCCACCTGCTGCCACTGGCGCCGATCGGCGGAGCGCAGAATGATGACATCTCCCGGCGGCTCGATGCCATGACTCTGGGCGTGCCGGTAGCCGAGGTAGTAATGCCCCCGCCAGTGAAGCAGATCTGTGAAAGCATTGTGATAGCCGTCGGCGACGATGCGCTGTAAGGAAATCAACTCAGCCATGGATACCTGCCCACTTTGGCCCTCCTGCGTAGCAAACCTGGTTGCTGGAACATAGGCGCCACCCTACCCTTGCGCCTATGACACAATTCAGATCAATCCCGACGGCCGTTGTCGGTTATGGTTTCGCCGGCCGCTGTTTCCACTCCTATCTCGTCGGCCTGGCGGCACCCGCCCTGACGTTGAAGGGTGTCGTGTCCAGCCGACCGCAGGCGCGCGCTGACATCACCGGGCGCCTTGGAGTGTACGCCTGGGAGCGCTTTGAAGAGGTGCTCGCCGACGACGAGGTCGAACTCATCGTCCTGGCCACTCCCAACGACGTACACGCGCCACAGGCAATTGCGGCTCTGCAAGCGGGCAAACACGTGGTCACGGACAAGCCCATGAGCCTCGACGGCGCCGAAGCGGATGCCATGATGGCCGCTGCCAAGGATGCCGGCCGGATTCTCACCGTGTTCCAGAACCGCCGATGGGACGGTGACTATCTGACGGTGAAGCAATTGCTGACAGATGGACAACTCGGTGCGTTGGTCTATGCACAGCTTGCCTGGGGCCAGTATGGCGCGCCCGGCTCGTGGCGCGGGCAGGCGCATCGCGGCGGCGGTAAATTCATCGACCTGGGCGCGCATATGATCGATCAGGCGCTGCAGCTTGTTCCGGCACCCCTGCAACGGGTCTACGCCCGTTTTACCGATGCTGGCCTGAGCAGAGAGGTAGAGGACCACGCCCATTGCGTGCTCTCCTTCGGCAATGGCGCCGAAATCCACGTCGTGACATCATCGATCGCCCGGGCGCCGATGCCGCGGTGGTACGTCCTCGGTACGGACGGCGCCTTCGTGAAGCACGGCGTCGACCCACAGGAGCGGGCCATGATAACCGGCGACATCGACGCAGCGCACGAACCGGATCGCGACAACTGGCCCCGCCTGCGCCGCGAAGTTGCCGGACGATCCGCCGAAACCGTATTCGACGCGGTGCCCGGGCGGTGGCGCTCCTTCTACGAGAATGTCGCCGCGGCGATCCGCGGCGAAGCCGACCTGGCTGTCACTCCGGCGAGCGTGCGCCGCGTGATGGGTGTCTTCGATGCGGCCCGAGAATCGGCTCACAGCGGTCGAGCCGTCGACATCCTCCCCTCTTGAATCGCCGCAACCGGGAGGCGAGCGGTGCCGAAGAGTCGGGCTTCGACGTGCGCAGCCACGATCTCGACATGCCCCTCGATGAGTATGCCAGCCTGCCGAAATTTCCCGTCACCCTGGTGCTCGATAACCTGCGTTCAGCCTTTAATGTGGGCTCGATCTTTCGCACCGCCGATACCACCCGCCTGCAACGTGTCGTGACCTGTGGATATACCGCCCACCCGCCGCACCCGCGCCTCGACAAGACGGCGCTGGGCACTGTGGACTACGTCGACAGTGTACATGTCGATAGTACGTTGGCAGCCGTGGAGGATTTGCAGGCGAAAGGAGTTGCCGTGTGGGCCCTGGAAACGACCTCCGACAGCCTTGCGTACACAGAAGTGACGTACCCACAGCCCCTGGCACTGGTTTTGGGCAATGAAGCCCTGGGCGTTGCGCGCGACGTCCTCGACCGCTGTGACGCTCTGGTGCAGGTTCCGGTCTTCGGCTACAAGAATTCGCTGAACGTTGCTTGTACCGCTGCTGTCGTCGTCTACGAGATCCTGCGCCAGTGGCACTATGAGCCAGGGACCACCGATGGCGGGCGCGAAAAGGGTTCGGCACGGTAACGCCGCGCCAGTTCATGGCTCGTGCCCTTCGGCGGCAGTTCGAGTACACGATCGAAACAGCGCACCGCTTCGTCGTGCTCGCCGAGCTCGTCGTACGTCATGCCCAGATACAACGAAACCAGCGATGCATAGCCGTTGGTGACTTTACCCGACCCTCCGGACAACACACTGCCAAGGCTGTCGGCAGTAACAAAACTTCGCACCGCCGCTTGCCGGCGTCGCTGACGAAAAGCATTCTTGCCGATGTAGTAGAGCGCTTCTATGTGACCGCGATCATGATACCCTGCCTGTCGGCTGCGGCTGCGCCGCGCCACTTCCTCGTACTGGGCGACCCCCTCGATCCAGCGCCCGAGGGCGACGAGCGTTCGCGCCCGATAGCGATGGAACAGGGCGTTTGTTGGGTACATCTCGTGTAGTTCGACCAGATAGGGCAGGGCCCGCTCGTCGTCCTGCTCAAAAATTCGATAGATCTGCGCCAGGAAGTAGAGCGCTTCGGTGCGCGCATAACGACCCTCTCGGCCAACCTGCTCCAGTTGTTGCAGCCCCAGTTCTCGATCACCACCATCCAGGAACAGCATCACCGGTCGCACCACAGGATGTTTCTGCGGGATCACCTCGGCGAAATAGTTGTAGATCCCCTGGCCAAAAAGAATGTCCTTGTTCGTCGGCTCCAGTTGGCGGCTCTTCTCCAGCAGAGGCAAGCTGCGCAGGCCATCACGCGCCGCGCGCATGAACTCATGGCGATCGCCACGCAGGCGTCCGCGGAAGCCAACGGCACCACCCTTGAACAGAATCGCATCGAAGTCGTCGGGGTCCTGCTGCAGACGGCGGTCGCAGACATCGATACAACGATCCAGGAGGGTGTACAGGGCCTCGTCGTGGGTGCGGTCATCGAGATCGATGAGCACACGCCACCAGCCGACCATGGCGAGAAAGAAGTGCCCGGCGGGATTGTCGGGAGCGGCCTCTATGATGGCACCGAAGTGTTCGTCTGCTGCCGCGAAACGCAGTTGATAGATCAGATCAATCCCGTGCTGGATGCGGGGATTGATGGCACCGCGCATCGTCAGGCCATCCCCCGCGTCCTTGGCGAATGTGGAGGTGCACAGAACCATCACGCAGGTAATCAGCAGCAGGGCAGGGCGGGCCACGTATGGGTACACTACGTTCTCACTTTTCCTTCTCCACCAGACCCATGAGGCCAGACGGCATGAAATTCGACCACGACATGATCGTTCTCGGTGGCGGCTCCGGGGGCTACGCCGCGGCCCGCACGGCGCGCGCCGCCGGGGCAGATGTCGCCATTGTCGATCCGGGCCCCCTGGGGGGCCTGTGTATCCTGCGCGGTTGCATGCCAAGCAAAGCGCTTCTGCGCTCCTCCGACATCATTTCGTTGATGCGTCGAGCCGACGAATTTGGTCTGCATGCCGACAATATCGGCGCCGATCTGGCAAGCATCATGGAGCGCAAAAACGGCCTGATCCGTGAATTCGCCGCCTACCGCGTTGGACAACTGCGTGGTTTCACTCTCTATGAGGACTATGGCCGCTTTCTGTCGCCCCACGAAATCGACGTGGGCGGGCGCACGCTGACAGCCCGGAATTTCGTCATCGCCACCGGTTCCGTCACCAGTCACGTACCCATCCCCGGCCTTGATGAGGCGGGTTATCTCACCAGTGACGATGCCCTTGAACTACGTGAGGCCCCCGCTTCGATGCTTGTCTTGGGCGCGGGTTCCGTTGCCTGCGAGCTGGCGCAGTTCTTCCGCCGGATCGGCGTCGATGTGACGATCATCCAGCGCAGCCATCATATCCTTTCGGGTGTCGACGAAGATCTCGCTCATCCTGTGGAAAGTCGCTTTCAGGAGGAAGGCATCACCCTGTTCACGGGAACCCAGCTGCATCGTGTCGAGGTGCGTGGTGGACAGAAGGTGGCGCACTTCTCACACGAAGGCGAGAACCGGACGGCATCGGCGGAGGTGATCTTTCAGGCTCTGGGTCGGCGCCCCAACACCGCGGGCCTCGATCTGGACAGTGCCGGCGTGCGCCTCGACCACCACCGCATCTCCGTCAACGAGGAATTGCGCACCGAGCAACCCCACATCTTTGCCGTAGGTGACGTCAACGGCGTACATGAGATCGTCCATATCGCCATTCAGCAAGGTGAGGCCGCCGGCTACAACGCGATCCATCCGGAGTCTCCGCAGCGTCAGGTCGACGAACGCCTGACGCTGGAGGTCTGCTTTACCGATCCACAGGTTGCCACTGTCGGTCTGACTGAGAACGGCTGCCAGGCGGAAGACGTGCCGTACCTCGTCGCCAGTTATCCCTTCGATGATCACGGCAAGTCGATGTGTCTTGGCGAGACACATGGCCTGGTGAAACTGTTGTGCGCGCCCGACACCGGGCAGATCCTGGGTGCCGGCCTGTGCGGGCCTGAGGTCGGGGAACTCATCCACGAGTTGGCAGCGATCATGTACTTCCACGGCACCGTGCACGATCTGGCCAGAATCCCGCACTACCACCCGACCTTGTCAGAGATCCTCACCTACCCGGCAGAAGAACTGGTTGAGGCCCTGATCTCGTGATCGACTCTTGAGTGGGCCGTGTTGCGCCGGTTGCGGGCATGTCCCTACATACCCCGTCACATCTCACTGCCACCCTCAGCAACAGGCGACCATCATGAACATCCGTGGCACCGATTTCGTTATGTATCAGACCAGCGACATTGACAAGGCAATCGCTTTCTATCGCGACACGCTGGGGCTGGAAATGTACGGCTACTACGAGGAAGTAAAGTGGGCCGAGTTCAACGCCGGCAACACAACCTTCGCGCTGAACGATCCCTCCGCCTTTGACCCGAATCTGCGGGCGCAAACGGGCGGCGGTGCCGTGGCATTCTCAGTAGAGGACGTCGCCGCAACCATCAGCGAACTCGAGGGTAAGGGGGTGACCGTAACGGTGCCGGCCAACGAAAGCCCCGTGTGCCATTTCGCCTGTGTCCTCGACCCTGACGGCAATACGGTTTGGCTGCATGAACGCAAGGACGCAACCTTCGGCGACTGATGACGAAATCGATGGCGGCAAGGGGCCAGGCGTTACCATCCTGCCCGCTCACAGCCTGTTGAGCAGATCCAGAGCGTGCGCCTCGAACTGCCGCTGCCATTCGGGTGCAACCAGGCAGTCACTGTCCTCCTGAGCACCCCCACGGTTGCGCAATTGCTCTGCCGTGGGGGTGTAGTACAAATAGCCGTTGGTGACGCCGGCGACAAAGGTGAGATCGTGTGGTGATGCCTCCTTGAGGCGCAGACCTGTCTGCACCGACAGTTCGCCCGGGAAGGTCACCAACACAAAGGGTCCGACACGCAGGCCCGCCACCTCCGCCTCCACGGTGCTTGCTGCGGCTGCCAGGTTCTTGCCCTGATGCATACGCAGCAGCTGCAGATTTACCTGGACCCGTATCAGTTCTTCCATCCTCTGCACATTCGCCTTGTACTGCTCCAGCAGCCGCAGATTGTTCTCGTCCAGTCGCCGCAGATGATCGCGGCCCAGCGCCGCTTCGTGCAGGTATCGATGGCTGTCGTAAGACGGAAACTCGGGGGACAGGCTGTGGCGCAGCAGCAACGGGATAAAAGTTTTCAGATTGAGGCTTGTCGGTCGCAGCGATTGCAGCAGGCGAGCCTGTTCGACCTCAAGCGTTTCGATGGCAGCGCTCAGGTCGGCTCTGGGCAGGGCAATCCGCTCCATGATCAGTTTCAGCGTCGCAGCTGGGGCGCAGTCGATCTGCCTGGCACAGAGCAGGGTACTGAGACCGAGGCGTTGGCCGAGGATCTCGGCGTCGGGCGGATGGTCGACATCCCGGTACAGGATAGGGTTGATGTCCGCTGCACAGCCTTGCACGAAGAGGGCGATGGCACCATGCATGCCTTGCTCAATAACCTGTGATGCAAATCCGGAGAGGTCGGCCGTATTGCCGCCGTGCGGCATGCCCTGGATGGGATGGCAGGCGAAATTGTAGACCACCGCCAGAGTCGTGCCATCGACCCGGTCCAGCCGCAGGATGCCGATGTCGGGGTCCACGGGGCCCACAGCAACAACATTCTCGTCCGCCGGCAGAGAGTATGCGCGGCGCACGTCTGCCTCCCTGCCATTGCGCAGGTGCAACCGTCGATTCTCCATGATACGATCCTCATACCCCCGGCCAGCACCGACATGCACCGGAACCATGTGCTGCCAGGCTGCACGCACGGCGCTTACCGTGCGTGCCTCAATATCGGTGCAGACCACGCCGTGGCAGTGGCTTGCATTGATAATGATGTGATCGGCGTCGATGCCCGGCTGCTGCTGGAGTTGCGTGCGCACATTGGTCAGGTAGGCGTTGCCGATGGAACCAATCTCGGCGATGGCCACGGCGTCGACGGTGACGAGAACTGCCGTCGTCGCCTCGCTGCGCAACACCAGGGCCCGCACATACAGCCGATCATCGTTCTTCGCCGCATCGATGGCGGCATAGAGCGGGTCTTCGATCTGGTCGGTAACCCCTCCGGTGATATCGATACGGGCGACGCCGGCCCACAGGATCGCCTGGGCGTTCGTCCTGGACTCCATACACCATCTCCGGTTCTGGTTAAAAGAAGGACCCCGGATCGAAAAGGATAGCGATCCGGGGCCCTGTCAGTGTCAAGCAGTCAGAAGCGGCGAGGGTTCAGTCGTAATACTCCTGGCCCAGGTGGGTGATCAGGTCCTCACCCATGAGGAACCGCAGCGTGTTCTTCAACTTCATCAGCTGGATGAAGATGTCGTGCTCCGGATACAGACCCGGCGCCGTCTGCGGGCTTTTGAAGTAGAAGCTCAACCACTCCTGCACACCCTTCCAGCCCGCACGTTGCGCCAGATCTGCGAACAGCACCAGATCGAGGACCAGTGGTGCCGCCAGGATCGAGTCACGACAGAGAAAATCGACCTTGATCTGCATCGGGTATCCGAGCCACCCGAAGATATCGATGTTGTCCCAGCCTTCCTTCTCGTCGCCGCGCGGTGGATAGTAGTTGATCCGCACCTTGTGGTAGATGTCGCCGTAGAGATCGGGGTTCAGGGCCGGCTGCAGGATATGCTCGAGAACGCCCAGTTTGCTCTCCTCCTTCGTCTTGAAGGACTCGGGGTCGTCGAGGATTTCGCCGTCGCGGTTGCCGAGGATGTTGGTGGAGAACCAACCCCGCAGGCCGAGTTGCCTTGCCTTCAGTCCCGGCGCCAGGATCGTCTTCATCAATGTCTGACCGGTCTTGAAATCCTTGCCCATGATCGGCGCGCCCTTGTCCTCGGCAAGCTTGATGATGGCTGGCAGGTCGACGGTGAGATTCGGCGCCCCGTTGAGATAGGGGACCCCCTCCATCAGCGCCGCATACGCGTAGATCATGCTTGGCGCGATGGCCTCGTGGTTGTCCTTCAGGCCCTGCTCGAAGGCTTCGATGGTCTCATGCACCGCACCGCCCTGCAGGAAGATCTCCGTGCTGCCACACCAGATCATCACGAGTCGGTCGCAGCCGTTGTCGGCCTTGAACGTGCGGATGTCCTGCCGCGCCATCTCGGCCAGCTCCCACTTCGTATCCGCCTTCTTCACGTGTGAGCCTTCCAGCCGCTTCACGTAGTTCTTGTCGAAGACCGCCTTCATCGGCTTGATCACCGACAGCTTGTCTTTCAGCGCGTCCAAGGTGCGCTGGTCGAGGACACCGGCATGTGACGCAGCGGTGTAGACATCATCCTCAAAAACATCCCAGCCGCCGAAGACGAGTTGGTCGAGACCGGCCAGCGGCAGAAAATCCCTGATGTAGGGGGTGCGCTTGTCGGTGCGCTTGCCGAGACGGATCGTACCCATCTGCGTCAGCGAACCGATGGGCTTGCCGAGGCCGGCCTTGATGGCCTCTACGCCGGCAATGAAGGTTGTCGCCACGGCGCCCATGCCGGGCATGAGCACGCCAAGCTTGCCGCTGGCGGGGAGAATCTTGTCGGGTCGGTCCATTGGAGTTTCTACCTGTCTTTTTGTGGACGAATGCGGGCCGATGCTGGATCGAAGGTAGGCATGCAGCACTATCGGACAAATGAATAATATTTATCTTATCCATAGATAATTTCTATGAATCTTCAACACCTCAGATACTTCCTCGCCGTCGCCCGCACGGGTCGGTTCACCCTGGCAGCCCGACAGCTGCACGTGACCCAGCCAACGGTGTCGAGTGCCGTTGCCGAACTCGAAGAAAAGCTGGGGGTTCGCCTGTTTCACCGCGGCCGGCAAGTGGCGCTCACCGTGGAAGGGCGCACACTCGTCGACTATGCCATGCGGATCGAGGATCTGCTCGATGAAGCTCAGGAGCGGGTATCCGGTGGCGTACCACAGCCGGGGGACAGCTTTCGCTTTGGTGCGATTGACGCCGCAGTTATCTATCTGCTGCCGCAGGTACTGCGGGCCTACGTGGCCGAGCACCCGGATGTGGAACTGGCCATCGAGGTGGGCCCTACGTCTCGCGATCTGGTCGAGCAGGTACTGGCGAACCGGGTGGAATTCGCGGTGATCTCCCTGCCCTATGAGCAGCCGCGATTGCGGACGTTATCAATCCTGACCGACGCAATGCCCCTCGTCGTCGGCCCCTCACACCCGCTGGCCAACCGCCGTCGCGTCCGTATACAGGACATCGCTGCCGAACCATTCATCCTCTTCCAGCCCGATTCTGTCTCGCGCCGGATTGTCGATGAGCACTTTGCCGAGGCCGGCTTCACGCCCAGGGCTGTCATGGAAATGCGCAGTCCGGAGGCCATGAGGAAGCTGGTCGAGGCGGGCGTGGGCATCTCCTTCCTGCCACAGATCACCGTGGCCGAATCGCTGGCGTCGGGTGCCCTGCGCCAAGTCGCTGTCACCGGCCTGTCCCTGCACAGAGAGATCGGCCTCGCCTGGCGTCAGGGCCGTTACTTTGGTCCCGCAGTGCGCGCCCTCATCGAGGCGTTCCTGGCACAGTACGGTCTTGTGGAGGATTGGCGTCAGGCCCTGGCCGAGTAGGGTTGGACGACGACGGCAGCGACGGCCACCAGATTTCCTGCGCCGCCGGGCCCTGCATCTGCAACGCATCGTCGCTATTGGCGCTGCGTTGGGTCAGGAACAAGATCGAGTCGTGGCCCGCGCCCCGTCTCGTGGGCGCCGCCACCCGTTCCCGGGATCGGCTCGGCAAGAGTGTGCGCCATCTGCTGCGTGAAGACCGCAATGTCGACCCCGGCGCAGATCGGGAACCGCGCCGCCGCCTGGCCCAGATTCATGGCGCCACGCTCCCACAGAGCCCGACAACCTCGATCACTGCCTGCCTCTCGCTTCAACAGCGCAGCGGCGGACTGGATCAGGCCCTGCAGGAACGATCGCACCACGGGATCAGGGTCGCGGCGCCAGGCGGCTTCCCACTGTTCATGGGCCTCCCACCAGTAGCCATGATTGAAGAGATGCACACCACGGAGAAACGCCGTATGCCGCTGCCAGTTGGCGCCGGAGAGTGGTGGGCTGTCCGGCTCAGGCTGGCCGTAACTATGACCTTCGGGGTGGGTTCGGGGGTGTGGAGTAGTCCCGAGCCGATGCCGGTATGGGGGCAGGGACCGGGTCATGCTCTCCCTGTCCATGTCAGCCCAGGTCGACCTCGTGACCGGCAACGGCAGCCTCGACGTCGTCCGTGACGGAAGCCAGCTCCTGCAGCCGTGTCTCGATAGGCTCGAGCTCGCGCAGCCCACAGAGTTCGCCACGAAGTTGCGCGGCTCCACGGACCCCGCGGAAATAGCCGCCGTAGTGACGCCGCATACTGATGATGCCATAACGTTCGCCGGAGTGGGTGACACTCAGGCGCAGGTGGTGCAGACAGAGCTCTGCCCGCTCTGCCTGTGTCGGTGCCGCCAGCACGCGTCCCGTTTCCAGATGATGCCGAATCTCTCGAAACAACCATGGATGGCGGATTGCCGCACGCCCGATCATGACGGCGTCACAGCCGGTGTCGTCGAAGGCTTTGCGTGCCGTCTGCGGTGAGACGATATCGCCATTGAGGATCACAGGGATCTTTACGGCCGCCTTGATGCGTGGAATCCATGCATAGTCGACGTCACCCTTGTGACCTTGTGCCCGGGTCCGACAATGTACTGCCAGTGCCTGCACACCTTCGTCCTCGAGCATCTTCGCAACTTCGATGATCTGAATGCTTGCCGCGTCCCAGCCCAGCCGCGTCTTCACCGTCACCGGCAGGTGGGTAGCGCCACGTACCCGTCGCACGACCTGACGCATTTGCGGCAGATCACGGAGCAGACCTGCGCCGGCCCCACGCAGAGCGACGTTGCTCACCCAGCAGCCGCAGTTGATATCGATCAGATCTGGTTCGCGCGCGGTTGCGATGCGGGTCGCCTCCTCCATCGACAGTTCGGAGGCCCCATAGATCTGGATGCCAAGGGGGCGCTCCGCATCGGTGAAATCGAGCTTGTGAGAGGTTCGGCGTGGTCCGTCTGGATCCTCCCGCAGCAGGCCTTCGGCGTTAACGAATTCGGTGTAGACCATATCCGCCCCCATCTGCCGACACACGAGGCGGAAGGGGTGCTCCGAGACGTCCTCCATGGGCGCCAGCAACAGGCCGGGACGCACAGACACTGGGCCGATTGTGAGAGGGTGATCAAGTGCCATGAACGAGAACTACAGCTGTGATCCCGGCAGTTTCAGCGATTTCATCACACGTACTGTGCGCCGCTGGATCATGGGTCGCAGCGTTCCCACGATCTTCAGCCATTCGGGGCTGCTGTAGTAGGCGGCAATGGCAGCATCCCGCGCCTTGTTGTCCTTGAAGGATCGCACCCAGGCAAACTCGTCCGGTCGGTCCGTCTCCCAAGCGGCGACGAAAGTGATTCCATACTTGGCCATGAAGGACCTGGCTTTGCGGAACTCTCGCTCAAAAGCGGCCTGTTTGCCGTTGTGCAGCTTATAAATCCGTAGTTCCTGAATCATGTCAGCGTCCGATCATTGCGCGCGGCAATTACGCCGGAGGGCGTCGCCACCAGGTGTACCGGGATATCGTGATCCTCATTGGGGATCCGATTCACAACAAACTCGTCGTAGGTAAGACCAATCGTTGTTGCCCCATGATGCAGGGCTGCCAGAAAACGATCGTAGAAGCCACCCCCCTGACCGATGCGGAATCCACGGCGGTCAAACAACAGACCCGGCACCAGGACCACATCTATCACGGAGAGATCATCAACAAACCGCGGGGAGGCCGGCTGCTGCAACCCCCAATGGCCTGTCTGCAGGTCAGCAAGTCCATTGATCTCAGCATGACGCATCGGTGGTCCCGTTGGTTCGACGTAGGGCACCAGAACTCGCTTGCCGGCGGCTCTGGCCAGTTCGATGCTGGCACGGGTCATCACCTCTCCGTGCAGACAATCCACATAGCTGTGTACGGTGCGCGCCGCGACCCAGGCGGGAAGGATCTGCAGGTGACCGAGAATGTCGCGGCTGTTCTGCTCGATTCGGTGGGCCTCGAGCCCGGCGTACTGGCGACGCAGTCGGCGGCGCAGGGCACGTTTGCTCGAGGGTGTGGGCTCATTCATCTCCTTCAGGCTAGCTTCTGGATACGACTTCTGTCAATCGCGTCAGCTTTGACCCTGATCCATGTATCGGGTAAATTTCTCAACTTCCAAAAACACGGACCTGTCCCATACAATGACAACGACATCCGAACCGCTTCCGGCAGCACAAAGCGCCGAGGACCGTGACCTGCAGCAGCGCTTGCAGCGGCAAGGCGCGATGCCGGGACATATCGCCATCATTATGGATGGCGATCGCCGCTGGGCCAGGGAACGTGGCTTGAAGATCACGGAAGGCCACCGGCACGGGCGCGAATCGGTGCGCGACATCGTGCGCGCCTGCGGTCAGCTTGAGATCAAGACCCTGACGCTCTACACCTTCTCCAGTGAAAACTGGAACCGGCCCCGCCATGAAGTGGCAGCGCTCATGCACTGGCTGGAAGAATCCCTGCGCAACGAAACGCCGGAACTGCACGCCAACAATGTCCGACTCTCTGCGATCGGTCGTTTGCAGGCGCTGCCGGAGAAGGTACGTTCCGCCCTCGATGATGCACTGACGGACACTGCGGGCAATACCGGTCTGCAGTTGAATCTGGCCCTCAATTATGGTGGGCGCAGTGAGATCGTCGATGCCTGCCGCGCGCTGGCCCAGCGGGTGCGCGATGGCGCTTTGGATCCCGACGGTATCGATGAGGCTGCCATCGATGGAGCCCTCTATACCGCGGGCGTAGCCGATCCGGATCTGCTGATTCGCTGCAGCGGCGAAATGCGCCTGAGCAACTTTCTGCCCTGGCAGATGGTCTATACCGAGATCTACTTCACCCCCGTTTTCTGGCCCGATTTCCGTCGGGAGCACCTGTATGGAGCGATCCGCGACTTTCACCAGCGACAGCGACGTTTTGGCGCTTGAGTAGGCTGTGAGCGACGCCACCGGCGGTAGCAATCTGGTGCGCCGGGTCCTGTCGGCCTGTGTGTTTGTGCCCGTCGTGCTGGGCTTGTGTTATGCCGGTGGCTGGGCCTTGTTCTGCCTGGTCCTCCTCATCGTCGGCCGCGGCAGTTGGGAACTGCTGCAGTTGGCACGACACGCCGGACACCGAGCAGATCCCGTGACCGGCGTGGTCCTGGCACTGGCAACCTGCGGGTATCTACAGACGTATGGCGCCGACGACGGCGTAGTGCTGCTGCTGTTGGGGTCCGTACTGGTGGCATTGGTCGTACAGCTGCGCCACGGTGTCGAGGGGTATCTTACCGGCGCCATGGTTACCTTTGGCTGTGTCGGTTACATTGGATTGTTGGGATCGGCGCCCCTGCTGCTGGCCGATCACCTCGGAGAGACGGCGTCCACAATGCTTGTCGCCATCTTCGGTTGCATCTGGATTACCGATGCTGCTGCCTATGCTGGCGGCCGAATGTGGGGGCGGCGACGTCTGGCGCCCTCGATCAGCCCGGGCAAGACCGTCGTCGGCTTCTTCTGCGGGATCCTTGGTGGTCTGGTGCCGATGGCCCTGGGGTCGCAGTTGCCGGGGTGGACGATGATGGAGTTTGGTGCCCTGCTTCTGCTTGTGGGTGCCAGCGGCCAGCTTGGTGATCTTGTGGAGTCAGCCATCAAACGAGATCTGGGCGTCAAGGACGCACCCGCTCTCATTCCCGGCCACGGCGGTCTGCTCGACCGGTTCGACTCGTATTTTTTCGCCTTTCCCGTGGCCCTTGCCTACACCATGATCCTGAAAGGCTAGTTGCCTGTGCTGGCTTCCATTGTCGATTTCCTCGTTACCGTCGGCTACTTCCTCATAGCCCTGGGTGTCCTCGTCTTTGTTCATGAGTTGGGACACTTCCTCGTCGCCAAACGCGCCGGTATACGCGTGGAGCGCTTCTCCCTTGGTTATCCGCCCAAGCTGATCGGCTTCCAATGGGGAGAGACGGAATACTGTATTTCCTGGGTGCCCTTCGGTGGCTACGTGAAGGTCGCAGGCATGGCGGATGTCGGGGAAGAAGAAGCAACGGGGGCACCATGGGAGTTCCCATCAAAGTCCGTCGCCGTACGTATGGCCGTGATCGTTGCCGGACCGGTGATGAATTTCCTCTTCGCCTTTGTCCTCTTCGCCTTTGTTTATGGTGTCTTTGGCATCGACACGGTGGAGTCGACCGTCATTTCGCCGGAAGCAGGGTCCATCGCGGAGATCGCGGGGGTCCAGCACGGCGACGAAGTGCTGGAGGTCGACGGAACACCGGTCGACAACGCCCACGAACTGCTCGAGGCGCTCGAAGCCGGTCTGGCGATGGGCTCCGTGTTGTCCATTCATCGGGCGGACGGCACGAGGACGATTGAGTTGCCGCCGGCACTCGACGGCACGTACGGAATCAAGGTCCTGCTACCGACGAAAGTTGGTTCCGCCGATCCGGGCACACCTGCAGAGGGCATCGGCCTGCAACGTGGCGACCGCATCAGTGGCGTCGATGGGACGGCCGTGGCAACCTGGTCGGAGATGCGCGACTTGATCAGCGCCCGACCAGCGGAGTCCATCACGCTGACGTGGGAGCGTGACAACATCAGCATGACCGCCGCCATCGTGCCCGAAGAGCGCATGAACGGTGATGAGCGGATCGGCGTCATCGGCATACGCCCCTTCGAGGCGGGAGCCATAAAAATCAGCTGGTGGGATGCGACAAAACTGGGTGCTGCGAGCGTCTACACATCCTCCTACCTGATTCTCGACTTCCTCGGCAGCATCTTTCAGGACGGCCGCTACAAGGAGTTGGGCGGGCCCATCCGTATCGCCAGGATGGCAGATGACACGGCCGAGATGGGGTTGAAATATTTCCTGCGCTTCCTGGCACTGCTGAGCGTCAACCTCGGCGTCCTCAACCTGCTGCCAATCCCCGTTCTCGATGGGGGCCACCTGACCTTTCTGACGCTGGAAGCCCTCCTGCGCCGTCCGCCTTCGGTGCGACAGCGTGAAGTGTCGCAGCAGATCGGTATGGTCATCATCCTGTTCATCATGGTCGCCGTGACGTTCAACGATCTGAACGAATTCGTCTTCCAGCACGTCATCGAACTTTTTCAGTAGAATCTGGTGGACGGGGCACCGTAGCCATGTCGCTTCCCCGTGCGCAATTGACCCGATTCGTTCGTGACGAGGCGACACGTCTGGGGTTCGACCTGGTGGGCGTGACCAGCGCCAACCCGCTGGCGGCGGCGCAGTACAATGCCCGCTGGATCGCCCAGGGATATGCCGGCGATATGGCCTGGCTGGAGCGCAACCTCGACAAGCGTGCCGATCCGCGTGAACTGGTGCCGGGCGCTCGCTCGGTGATCTGTCTGGGCATGTATTACGATCCGCCCGCAACAGCGGGCGAGCGTGGTGGGCTGACAGGGCAGATCTCTCGTTATGCCCGCGGCGACGACTACCACGAGATCATCAAGTCACGCCTCGCCGAACTGTGGCAGACCTTTCGTGCCAACGCCGGGGAGGGTGTCGCGGGGCGCTATTTCGTCGACACGGCGCCCGTGCTCGAGCGCGAACTGGCGGCCCGCGCCGGCCTCGGTTGGTGGGGAAAAAACACGGTGCTGATCAACCGACGGGGAGGCTCCTATTTCTTCCTCGCCGAACTGATTACGACGGCTGAACTGGAACTAGACGAACCGGCAACCGACCATTGCGGCAGTTGCACACGCTGTCTGGATGCCTGCCCGACGAAGGCCTTCCCCGAAGCCTACGTGCTCGATGCACGGCGGTGCATTTCGTATCTGAACATCGAACTCAAAGGCTCGATTCCGGAGCCCCTGCGCCACGGCATGGGCGACTGGCTTCTCGGTTGCGACATCTGTCAGGACGTATGTCCATGGAATCGCCGATCCGCAGGCACCGGCGAGGCGGCGTTCCATCCGCGCCCTGGACTGGATCCGGTCGATCTGCTCGAACTCATCCGTATGGACGGCGTGGCCTTCAACGAGCGTTTCCGCCGCAACCCCGCCAAACGCCCGAAGCGCCGGGGCATGTTGCGCAATGCCGCCGTCGCCCTGGGCAATTCGGACCGCGGCGAACAGGCCGTTCCCGTCTTGGTGCAGGTGTTGCGCGAAGAGGAGGAGCCCCTCGTTCGTGCCCACGTAGCATGGGCTCTGGGCAAGCTTGGGGGAAAGCAGGCGAAGTTGGGGCTGGAGGCAGCTCGCGAAACAGAGCAGGACGAGGAAGTGCAGGCAGAGATCGAAAGCGCTCTGCGGAACGTGAAGACCTGACGGTCGTCCGCGTCGAACTACTCCCTGGCCAGCAACGCCCGGACAAACTGGGTACCGTCAAAAGACTGCAGATCATCGATGCTCTCACCCACCCCGATCAGGCGGATGGGAACATCCAACTCGCGCCGCAAGGCGAAGGCGATACCGCCACGGGCCGTTGAGTCAAGCTTCGTCAACACCAGACCGGTAAGCGGCACTGCTTCGTGGAAAGTCCGGGCCTGGGCCAACGCATTCTGCCCGGTCGTTGCATCAAGCACCAGGAACGTGTCGTGCGGGGCCCCGTCGCAGGCCTTGGCCAGCGAGCGGCGCACCTTCTTCAGTTCTTCCATGAGATTCACTTTTGTATGCAGTCGACCGGCGGTATCTACCAGCAGGACGTCGACGTCGCGGGCCTTGGCCGCCTCCACTGCATCGAACACCACCGCACCCGGGTCGGCCCCTTGCTGCGCTCGGATGATGTCGGCGCCGGAGCGTTCCGCCCACACCTGCAACTGCGCAACGGCGCCGGCGCGAAAGGTGTCCCCTGCCGCCATCATCACTTTGTGGCCCGCCTCTGCGTAGCGTTGTCCCAACTTGCCGATGGTGGTGGTTTTGCCCACGCCGTTGATGCCGACGACGAGCAGCACATAGGGCTTGGCCGGCAGGGTGTCGGCATCGAAGCCGCCTTCCCCTGCTACGATCGCCTCAAGCTCAGCCTGCAACATGGCAAAGACATCGGCATCCGGTGTCTGCCGGGCTCGCGTGCGCAGGCCGTCAGCGATGGCCAGCGCAGTCTCTACGCCGACGTCCGCTGAAATAAGGATTTCTTCGATCTCTTCGAGTGTGTCGTCATCGAGACGACGGCCGCCGACGGCTTCGACGATCCGATCGACAACGGCGGCACGGGTCCGTGACAGGCCCGAACGGATGCGGTCAAAGAAACCCCCGCTCATGCCAGCTCAGTTCCCGTTGGCAAGAACACCTTCTTCGATGGCAGGATCAACGATATACAGCATCGGCTCATCCTGCAGATCGATCTGGCGCGCCTGTGGCAGGCGCCGGCCACGGGGATCGATGAGGACATCAACGGTCGGCCGAGTTGGATGCAGCCGGCTGGTGGCAACCACCCGGCCGATGTCGCCGTTGTTCAACTTCACCAGGCTGCCGAGGGGAAAGATGGAGACGATATGGATCAGCGCCTTGATCAGCCGCCGATCGAAGAGGCTGTTGCGCAGATCGATGATCTCCTTGAGAGCATTGTAAACCACGCGCGCCTGGCGATCGACCCGTGGCTGAGCCATTGCTTCGTATGTATCCACGAGGCCGATAATGCGGGCGAACTCG
>CALFPI010000197.1 GCA_937919035.1 uncultured Gemmatimonadaceae bacterium | reverse complement strand
CCCCTCCCTGGTCTGGTCCCGCGGCAGTAGTTGCTTCATGCTCGCACACACGGATCGGATGGGCCCGAGCAGATCCTCAGCGTAGTCGATGCGATGGATCCCCATGTCACCCAGTTCCCCAAGACCGGCCTGGGCGCGGTACTGCCGCCAACCGATGGCATGTTCTCCCCAGTCCTGGAGCCTCTGCACACGGGCGTGACGTACAACCCCCAGAGCACCGCTGTCGACCAGATGCTTGAGGAAGGTCATTCCGGGCACAAATCGATACGTGAAGGCTGTCATGTGCCGCTGTCCGGAGGCGCTCGCCAGCCGGTAGATCGCGATGGTTTCGGCCAGATCCATGCCCAGCGGTTTCTCACACAACACGTGACACCCGGCGGCCAACACCTTCTCGATGAGCCCCCGATGCAGGTTGTTCGGTGTGGCAATCACCACTGCGTCCAGGTCGTGCCGCAGAAACTCGTCAACATCCGACACGGTTGTGGTCACCCCCCACTCTTCCCGGCGCTGTGCCAACAACGCTGCATCCGGGTCACAGAGCGCGGCAATCTCGACACCAGGGATGCGGGAGAGTCCGGGATGGTGCACGGCACGACACACGCCACCCACACCTATGAGGCCTACACGCAGATTCATCACATCTGTCATCGGGATTTCCCCCCCTGCGCCGTCGTCACGCCTCCCCCAAGCCGCTCCTCCTCCGCCAGCAGGATATCCATCATGGCATGCACCCGCGGCAGGTCGGCGGCGGCAACATCCTCGGCAAAGGGTATCACCGGTCCACCGGCCAGTCCGGCATATTCCATGGCGGCATGCAGCGCTGAACCTGAGTATCGCGCCCCGTTCTCCCCACGAAAATCCTCGAAGGGCACCATCATTGTGCGCAAGCGCTCCGCTTCTGCCAGATCCCCGGCACGGAACGCGGCCAGCAGGGACAGGCTCATGCGTGGCAGAAAATTGGCCATACCTGAGCTGAAGCCGACGGCTTTGGCCTGCAGGTAACGGATGCTGGGATCTTCGGCCATGCCACAGATCATGGCGCAGTCGTTGCCCGCGCCGGCAACGATCAGACGGAATGTGTCGAGGTCATCCACGGCATACTTCAGCCCCACAACACCATCCAGAGCCCGACACATTTCTATGACCGATTCTGCCGGCATGATGTCCAGGCGGCGCTGGTAGAGGATCACGGGAAAGCCCGCCATCTCGGTGATACGGCGAAGCCCCTCCGCCGTGCCTTTCACCGACGCGGGGCCAACGATGGGCATCACCATGGCGCCCGCTACACCGAGACGACTGGCGATGCGGGCCATCTCCAGGGAGCGTCCGTATCCGGGGCCGATACCGGGAACAACCAGCGCATCTCCCGCCGCCTCGAGGAAGGCGGCTGTGACTTTCTCGAACTCGTCAAGCGTCGCGTCATATACGAGACCGGTACCACACATCGGCATGAGAAAGTGGGCCCCATTGTCGACAAGGTGGGTCACATTGCGGCGCACGCCGGCCAGATCGACGTCACCGGCGGCGGTCCGTGGTGTGGTGGCAACAATGAGAACATCAGCACAGTCCGCAGCAGTCAATAATCTCAAGGGTGGCTCGCTCCTGAATCGGTGGTCATGAGGGGCAACGGGAAAGGCTCAACGGCGCAGCATGTGGCCCAACCACTCCCGACCACGGCGCCCGGAAAATGAATCCGGTGGTTGTTCAAGGTTCTGGATGTGAAACACCGGCTCAAAGTAGTGCACCACGTCGGCCCTTGTCGTCGGGAAGGGCGGCCCCTCTTCGGGGGCGCCATCAACTTCAAAAAACAGACCCAGCAGGCTGGCGCCAGGCCGCAGAACTCGCGCAGCGACCTGAACGTAGTCTGCCCGACGATCCAGTGGAATGGCACAGAAACAGGTGTGTTCCACAAGCAGGTCGAAGGAGTCATCCATCACCGTCGGCAACTCGAACAGATCGGCCTGCACCACGTCGAGGCACAGTCCTGCTTTGGCAGCGCGCAGGCGGAGGCCGGCAACCGCTTTGGCGGCGAAATCCACCGCCGTCACAGCATACCCCTGCGCCGCGAGAAACAACGCCTCATGGCCAAGGCCGCAGCCGGGAACAAAGACGCGTGCCCCAGCAGGTACGGTCAGGGCGTCGACACCCCGGACCAGGGGGGGTGCTGCTTGATCCTGATCCCAGGGAGGCGTGCCATCGTCGTAGATCGAATCCCAGAATCCGGCAGTGCCAGGGTCACTCAGGCCCATCGTGTATCCCGGTTCGTTTTCGTGTGTTCGTTGTAGCGCTCGATGTAGTCCTCGCGCAATGGGCTGAAGATATCCAGCACCTTGGCCACCTCATCCCCCTCGACGACACCCCAGTGAACGACGTTCCCTGGAATGATAAAGGCGTCCCCCGGACCGGCCACTCGCTCTTCGTCACCAATGCGGAAACGCAACAACCCCGACAGGACCAGTCCGGCCTGTTCGTGTGGATGGCTATGCTCTGGAATTTCGCACCCAGGCTCAAGTTCGAGGAAGGACAGCATCAGATTTTTTCCGTGGACGATGCCACTGAGAGCTTTCGGGAACAGTTGCAGTTTCGGCAGTTCATCTGTGTTGACGAATGGCATGCGGCTCATTCTCCAGGAGATGGGTGCGGCGCGTCAACGAATGTGCGCAGCCAGTTGGCGGAACGAAAGCGCAGTGTCAGCGGCAGGATTCGTCCAACCATCAGAGCCGCGTAGGCGATCCAGGCGGAGAGCAGGCCGCCATCACACCAGACAACGAGAACCAGAGCGACGGGCACGAAGAAACCAAACGAGGCCAGTGCCATGGCAGCGAACATATAGCCCATATCATTGGCGCCGATGAAGATCCCGTCAAAGACGAATACCGCCGAATTGATCGGCTGCATGACGGCAACAACAACCGTCAGAACAGCTGCGGCTTCGGCGACCTCCGCGTGTGTCGTCAACAGACCCACGAGATACTCAAGCCCAACGGCGTACACACAGGTGAACACCAGCCCGATGGCAACGCCCCAGGCAAGCACACGACGGGAGATGGCACGTGCCCTCTCGTACATGCCACTGCCAAGGGCTGCCCCCACAAGAGCTTCGGCAGCATGGGCGAAACCATCTACCCCGTAGCTGACGAGGGACCACAACTGCCAGACGACGGTGTGCGCTGCCAGAGGCACCTCCCCCATGCGCGCCACGAGGGCAACGAGGGTGAACTGGGCAAACAACAGACACAGCGTTCGCCCCAGGAGATTGACATTCGTATGCAGCAGATGGCGCAGTCGCGCCGGATCGAGGAGACCACTGAGCCTGGGGATGGACAGTTGCCCTCGATACCGCCGGAAGAGAATCAGCAGACCCACGACAAGGCCCATACCATTGGCGGCGACGG
>CALFPI010000196.1 GCA_937919035.1 uncultured Gemmatimonadaceae bacterium | reverse complement strand
GTGATGTTCTCCTGCAGGTAGGCGTTCAGGCGTGCCAGGCGTCGGCGCAGCTCACGATAGGCGACCATCGCCTTGCCCTGCAGGTAGAACGTGGTCACCGCCAGAAGTGGGATCACGGTGCAGGAGACCAGGGTCAAGCGGACGTTCATGTCGGCCATGAAGGCGACGATGGCGATCAGTGTTGCCAGGTCCATGAACACCGAGACCACACCCTCGGTGAAGAACTCGTTGAGGGCTTCCACATCATTCGTTGTGCGCGTCATCGTGCGGCCGATCGGCGTGCGATCGAAGTAGCGCATCGGCAGCCGCTGCAGATGTACGAAGACCTCCCGGCGCATGTCGCGCATGACGTACTGACCGGTCAACTCCGTCACACGCGTCTGGCCGTACTGCGCCAGATACTGGATCACGAGACTCGCAAAATAGAGGCCGATGAGCCCATAAAGACCCTCCAGGTCCCCCTTGAGAATATGCTCATCGACGCCGATCTGAGTCAGGCGAGGGCCCAACTGGCTGGATACGGCCGTCAGCAGAATCAGAGCAAGGGCGGCGGCGACGCGCGTCTTGTAAGGGACCAGGTAGCCGATGAGACGGAGGGCCAACCGAAGGTTGAACGGCCTTTCCTGGACCTCCTCCTCTTTGGTGTCACTGCTCACATCTGTGCCAATTCGTCAGCCAGTTGCTGCCGGCGAGCCAGGTCGGCATATATGCCGTTGGCCACAACCAGTTCGGCGTGGGTGCCCTGTTCGCTGATACGCCCATCGTCGAGAACGATGATGTGATCGGCACCTCGCAGTGTGGAGATCCGATGCGCAATGAGGATCGTCGTGCGTTGCTTCATGATACGCCGCAGGTGACCGAGTATCGCCTCCTCGGTGTGCGTATCAACCGCCGACAGCGAGTCGTCAAGAATCAGGATCTCGGGCCGGCGCAGCAATGCCCTGGCCAACGTCGTCCGCTGTTTCTGTCCCCCGGACAGGGTCACACCACGTTCGCCAATGACCGTGTCGAAACCGTCGTCAAAGCCCTCGATGTCAGCACGAACCTGGGCTTCCTCGGCGGCCTGGTGTACTGCCTCTGCCGTTGCCCCATCCACACCGTAGCCAATGTTGGCGTTCATGGCATCGGAAAACAGGAACGGCGTCTGAGCTACATAGCCGATGGCCTGTCGCAGGCGAGACAGAGGCCACTCGTCCAACGCCACCCCGTCCAGCAGAATTTGACCCGTTGTCGGCTCAAGGAGTCGCGGAATCAACCGGGCGAGCGTGGTCTTGCCGGAACCGACACGACCGATGATGCCAAGCGTTGTTCCAGCTGGCACATCGAGGTCAATTGCTTCCAGCGCGACCGTGCCTTCATAGGCAAAACCGACGCCCTGGAACTGCAGTCTTCCCGCCACCTGAGCCGGCAGCACCGTCGCCGTCGCCGGCAGGGTGCGGTCGGATATGCGCGGCTCGATGGACAGCACATCGTTGATACGCCGCATGGCCACCAGCGCCCGTTGCGATCGATCGATCACCCAACCTACGTACGAAACGGGTTGGATCAGCAAGGTCAGGTAGGCATTGAGAGCGACGAAATCTCCGATTGTGAGCCTGCCAGAGACGACGGCCTTGCCCCCGAGCCAGAGGTTCATGCCCAGTCCGATGGAGGCGATCAGAAATGACAGAGGGCGGTAGATGGCGTGCGTGTGGATCAAATCCGCATTGCGCACCAGATATTCCTGGTTCAGTCCGTCGAAGATCCTGGTTTGCGATGCCCCCTGCACGTACGCCTTGAGGACCCGGATGCCGGACAGGTTCTCCTGGATGAAATTGCTCATTTCTCCAAAAAAATCCTGAATCGAACGAAAACGGGTGTGCACGATGGCCGCCATGCGCACGATGAACAGACTCATCAACGGCAGGGGAATCAATACCAGGAGAGTGATGTGCCAGTCGATGCGACACATCATGGCTACGGAGAAGACGAAAATCAGCACCATCTCAGCAACACCCCGCAAACCGTAGGTGAAGAAAATGCGCACCTGACTCAGGTCATTGGTTGCACGGGCCATCAGGTCTCCCGTGCGGTGCTCCTGATAAAAGGACAAAGGCTGCGCCAGCAGATGGGCGAAATATGCTGTACGGATGTCGTACTCGATCCAGGTCGAAGCGACACCCATCAGCCGGCGCATGGCATATCCGCCGATGGCGACAACGACGGCCAGGGCAAGCACCCGAAGAACGTGGCCCTGCACAACAGCCAGCGTCGCATCGTCTGGCCCGGTCAGCGTGTCGACGGCCGCGCCGATCTGCACTGGGATCAGTGTATTGGCAACCTGGGCACAAGTGATCGCCGCCACCCCCAGCAGCAACCGAGTGCGGTAGGGATGAACGTAGCGTGAGAATGGTCCAAACATGTCAGGGCCCGGAGAGACCGTCCTGCGACAGATCGTCTTCGATGGAGAGCTGTCGCCATCCCCCGATGATCGTCCGGTGCTTCATTTTGACAACAATGCGGGAAAGGTCTCCGTCAGAACTGGCAACAGAGACCGAAGCGCGTGCCCCCGATGGCTGATGGCGCTTTTCTCCGAGCGGCTCAGTGTTGCCATGCTGCGGCCATAGGCAGGAACCAGAAAGACTGGATCGTAGCCAAAGCCGCCTTCGCCAGTGGGTCTCATAAGGATCCGGCCCTCGCAGATGCCTGCCGCCGTCACCAGGCGACCGTCAGGGGCAAAAACGACAAGGCAACAGCGGAAGCGAGCGCTCCGAGCCTCTGGTGGCACGTTGATCAATTCTGCCAGAAGGTGACGATAGCGCCCGGCATCGTCGAGTTCTGGCCCGCCGTAGCGCGCCGACTGCACCCCAGGGCGACCGTCGAGGGCATCCACCTCAAGGCCCGAATCATCGGCGACGCTGATCAGACCGGACGCCGTCGCGTAGGCCTCCGCCTTCAGTAAAGCGTTGTCGTAGAAGGTGTCGCCTGTTTCCTCGACGCGCAGATTGCCAAGGCAAACGTCATCGGGCGTACGAATGGACAGGCCTGTCAGCAGCGAGCGGAACTCCCGGAGCTTACCCTTGTTGCCTGTGGCGACCAGCAACGACACCGGCGACGCTACTGTTGTCCCTGGGCCCGAGTCTGGGCGGCATCCAGTTCCTCGAGTTTGTGGGCGCAATAGTCCTTGAAGCGGCTGTCGGCAATGGCCCGACCATACCAGGACCGCGCTTCTGCAAGGTGACCCAGTTCGGCGTGGGCATCAGCGAGGATGACCTGGGCAGCGTAGAAGTCCTTCTGTCGCGTCACCGCTGCATTGCCCGCTTCGACTGCGGCCCGGTATTCGCCAATTCCCAGGTAGGCCTCGGCAAGTCGGTAGCGCGTCTGCGCATCCTTGGCATCGATCTCGACCGCCTTCTGCAACGGCGCGATGGCCTCGCCCTGGCGCTGCAACTGAATCAGGGCTGTGCCGATCAGGACGAAACCCTCGCCATACTTGGCGTCGAGCGCGACGGCTGCGCGAAGAGTAGTGACAGCTCCCTCCAGATCATCAGAAGCGATCTGGACCTGCGCGAGGCCGGAATATGCCTGGACGAGTTTGCCGTCCACGGCAATCGCTTTCTGGTACATTGCGGCCGCCTGGCGCAACTGGCCCCGCTGGCGGTGAATGTCTCCCAGGGACTTGTACGGCCAGGCATAGTTCGGGTCGGCCTCCGAGGCCGCGACGAACGCGATTGCCGCTCTGTCGGGCTGCCGTAAACTGATATGACAGAGGCCAATGGTATAAAGCGCTTGGGCGTTGCCCGGCTTGTAGCGCAGAGACGCCTCGGCGTGCTGAATCGCTTCGCCGAAGCGACGCTGTTGGCGAGAACGCAGGGCCGCCTTGTAGAAAAGATCGCCCAGCAGGCCCGGAATCCGATCGGCAAGATCCGTTTTGCTGACTCCGTGTCGCAGGGCTGCCTCAAGGGAGAGCGCAGATTTGTCGTACTCCCCCAGAGAGGCACGGGCCATACCCAGGGCATAGTGTGCGTCGCCATAGGTGGAGTCGAGACCAACAGCCGACTCCAACTCAATGGCGGCGTTGCGGAAGTCCTTGCCCTGAAGTTGCGTGTATCCTGCCCGGTAGTGCGCGACAGCTTCGTCAGGTTGTGCCTCGGCCCGGCTGCAGCTTGTCAGCGCCAACAGGCTCAGAAACAGCAGCCGTCGTCGGGGGATTCGAAGATCAAGAAGCAGAGTCATATGCCGTAAATTTCAAAGGTTGTCTATGGGAAGAAGCCGCTGAACCTACTTGCCTTCAAGGCAGTTGTCAAAGCCCGGATTGCGGCTAGACTATCCGCCGAAACACTTCTGCAACAAGCGCTTCGCCATCCTCCAACGCCGCCAGTGGACGCCTTGAACATGCGCTGGTTCCAACTCGATCCGAGCTACTGGCTCTACTACGCCGCCGACTGGTGCCGCGACGAACTCGCCGACACTCGTACCGGCGCCGTAGGTATCCAGTTCTTCGAGCTTGTCGCGGAACTGTGGTATTGGTTGATCCTCGGCGCCGCCCTCAGCGCGCTTGCATCGCACTACCTGCCACGGACGCGCCTGGGTCATCTGCTTGCGCGGCACCGCGCCGGCTCGATCGTGGCGGCGACGCTGCTGGGGCTCGTGTCGCCGCTGTGTACGTTCGCCGCAATTCCAGTTGTGTCCCGGGTATTGCGATCCGGCGTGCCGGCGCCACCCCTGCTCGCTTTCCTGTTTGCCTCACCATTGATGAATCCAGCCTTGTTTGCCTACACCTACGGAGCTCTCGGTCTGGAGATGGCTGTTGCGCGCACCGTGACAGCCTTCTCGATCGGTCTGGCAGCCGGTTTTGGCACGCACCTGCTCCAGGCTCGAGGGACGTTCGCCATCCACCTGTTGCCAGACGAACCCATGCCCGCCGTCGCCGGAGGCTCAGGGGCGCCCAGCGGACGTGCAGTTGCTGGCCTGGGCCGGCGATTCCTCCGTGACCTGGGTTTCATCAGCCGCTGGTTCACGCTGGGTGTATTGCTCGCCGCTGTGTCGGCCACATTTCTGTCGCCCGATCTCGTCGGGTCGGCTCTGGGCTCCGGCAGCCGTTGGGCGGTACCCGCCGGCGTGCTTCTCGGCATCCCCCTGTATGCGTGTGGTGGCGGAGCGATTCCCATTGTTGAGACGATGATTCGACTGGGCATGACCCCTGGTGCGGCCCTGGCCTTTTTTATTGCCGGCCCGGCGACGAAGTTCCACACGATCGGCACTCTGGGAGCGGTATTTGGCCGCCGCGTGCTTGTCTGGTATCTGATCGTCATGATCACCGGCGCTCTTGCCTGGGGATACCTCTATCCATTCACCGGTGTTCTGCAGGGGAAGTTTTCGCCAGCCTTCGTGCTGGATTCATCACTTTGAACTCCGGAGTGATGGCTTGGACGGCACCTGAAGCCGACGTTATCCTTGACACTGTGAAACACCGAAAACGACCTATTCATGCACGGACGGCGCGCCTGGTGATTGTCACAGGCCTTGGGTTTGCAGGGCTTCTGGCAGCGTGTAACGAGATCGATCCGGAACCGCACATCGCGCAGCTGAAGAGCGTGCAGGCGGATGTCCGCGAAAAGGCGGCGGGGAAGCTTGTGCTCTACGGCGAGCAGATCGTGCCGCGCCTCATCGAGGAGACATCGTCTGACTATACGCGGGTGCGCTTCGAGGTGGCACGAATCCTGGGCCGCATTCGTGATCCTCGAGCGGTCCCGGCCATGATCCGATTGCTCGACGACAGTTCTTTCAATGTTGCCGCCTATGCTGCCTGGGGACTGGGTGAGCTTCGAGCGCCCTCGTCGGTGCCGACGCTGCTGCGTTTTCCTGATTCACCGGCGCGCGTCTTCCGTCAGCAAGTGATCTGGGCGCTGGGACGCTGTTACGACGACTCGGCGCATGCGACACTCCACGACTCCGTGGCTCACGTCGTCGAACGTGCCCTGCACGACCCACGAGCGGATGTGCGCGTGGCGGCCCTGCAGAGCGCCCGTGAATTGGGTTACCCCGGCATGGTACGACAGCTGATCCGTATGGTTCGAGACCCTTCGGCCGAGGTCCGGCATGTCGCTGTGCAGGCCTTGGGGCAATTCGCCATTGGTGATGCGCCACGGCCTGTTGAACCTGTCACGCAGGACCTGCGAGCCGACATTGTCGAGGCCCTGTTGCCTGCACTCGACGAGCCGATGCAGAGCATTCGCACCAAGGCCGTGCGAGCCTTCGAGCGGATGGGACCGCCGCCGCAAGTGATGATCAAGCTCCAGCGGTTGCAGATGACAGGAACGGAGGAGGACCGACGAGAGGCTCGCCGAGTTCTGCAGGGTTCCATCGGACAGGCCGTGGACCGCAGTGCCCGGACTGGCTGATTGCCAACCGATGACGCAACGCCCTGATCCAAAACACGCATGCTGAAAAACGAGAACATGACGAAAGACAAGAAAAAGTCCCTGAAAATCGGATTTCCCTCCGGAAGTTTGCAGGACGCGACATTCAAGCTGTTTGATCGGGCCGGCTACAACATTCGTCTACCGTCGCGTTCCTACGAGCCCGATATCAATGACGTTGAGTTGACGGGGCTGATGTTCCGGGCTCAGGAAATCGCGCACTACGTCGAGCGTGGTGTCCTCGATGTCGGCATCACGGGCCATGATTGGATCGAGGAATGGGAGGCCGATGTCGAGCAGATCGGCGAATTGCGCTACAGCAAGGCGACCTCGAACCCGCTGCGCTGGGTGATTGCCGTACCTGAGGACTCGCCAATTCAGCGGGTGCAGGATCTGGAGGGGAAGACGATTGCCAGCGAACTGGTTGGCGTCACTCGACGTTTTCTCGCAAGTCGTGGCGTCAGTGCCAATGTGGAATTCTCCTGGGGCACCACGGAGGTCAAGGCTGGCATCCCCGGTGTTGCCGATGCGATTGTGGATGGCACGGAGACGGGATCCTCCCTGCGCGCCAACCGTCTGCGTATCGTTGAAGTCATGCTGGAATCAACGACCCGGTTCATCGCCAACAAGGCATCGTGGGCGGATGACTGGAAACGGCAAAAGGCGCTCAACCTCTTCACCCTGCTTCAGGGGGCGCTCGAAGCTGAGTCCAAGGTCGGTCTCAAGATGAACGTGCCACGTCTGCAGTTGGATGCCGTCATGAAGATCCTTCCGGCTCTCAATACACCGACGGTGTCCAATCAGGCAGATGACGCATGGGTTGCAGTGGAGATCATCGCCGATGAGAGCATCGTCCGCGACCTGATTCCGCTGTTGAAGCGCAGTGGTGCAGAGGGCATCATCGAGTACCCGCTGAATAAGGTTGTCTACTGAGAATGCTGGAAATCGTCTCCTACCAATCCGGTGCGCCCGATCAGGGACGCCTGGGTGCTATTATGGCACGTCATGGTGGCGTGCCAGCAGAAGTCGAGGCAACCGTCTCCCGGGTTCTTGCTGCGGTTCGTGATCGTGGTGACGCCGCCGTGTCCGAGTTCACGCAGGACTTTGATGGCGTGTCCATTGCCCCCGGACAGTTTCGCGTCTCCGAGAAAGCCCTGGATGATGCGCTGGCAGCGATGGACCCAGACCTGCGGGCGGCGATCGAAGAATCTGCCGCCAACATCCGCGCCTTCCATCGGCGGCAGCAGAGCAATTCCTGGTTCATGGAGGATGGCGACGGCGTCATTCTGGGCAAGAAAGTGACGCCCTTGCGCCGTGTCGGCATCTGTGTGCCTGGCGGGCAGGCGCCATTGATTTCAAGCCTGCTGATGGCGGCGGTGCCGGCGCAGGTTGCCGGCGTCGACGAGGTCTGCGTGGTAACGCCACCCCAGGCCAACGGTCTGCCACACCCCGATATTCTGGCAGCGGCCCGCTTTCTCGGTCTTGGGGAGGTGTACGGAATTGGCGGTGCGCAGGCGGTGGCGGCACTGGCATTTGGGACCGCCTCCATTGCCGCCGTCGACAAGATTGTTGGTCCCGGCAGCGTTTACACCGTGACCGCAAAGAGGCAGGTCTATGGAACGGTCGGTATCGAGATGGTTCCCGGTCCCTCGGAGATCGTCGTGCTGGCAGATGCGCAGGCCAATGCTTGCTTCATTGCCGCCGATCTGTTGTCGCAGGCCGAACACGGGACCGGCTACGAGGCTGCCGTCTGCATCACCACATCACCGGTGCTGGCCACAGCCGTTCGCGACGAAGTCGAGCGTCAGAGCGCGGCTTTGCCCCGTCCGGAATCGGTGGCGGCGGCCCTGTCCCGCTTTGGCGTCATCGTCACTGTCGCGGATCTCGATGTCGGCATGGAACTTGTGAACCGAATTGCACCAGAGCATCTCGAACTCCTGATCGCGGAGCCCTGGGCCTGGCTCGACAAGGTGCGAAATGCCGGCGCAGTCTTTCTCGGAGAAGCATCCACAGAACCTGTAGGTGACTACTTTGCCGGTACGAATCATGTGCTGCCTACCAACGGCTCGGCACGGTTTTCATCCTCACTGGGGCTGTCCGATTTTGTCAAAACCACAAGTGTTGTGAGCTACTCAAAGCAGCGCCTGCAGGCAACCGGTCCCAAGATCGCGCTGATGGCGCGTGCCGAACGCCTCGAGGCTCACGCCCGTGCCGTCGAAATACGGCTTGCGGCCTGGTCGGAGAAATCAAGCAATGAGTAACCAGAGGCAGGCCGTGATCCGGCGACAGACGTCAGAGACAGAGATTGACCTGGCGCTCACGATCGATGGTTCCGGCGAATCCCGTATTACGTCAGGCGTTGGTTTCTTTGACCACATGCTGACGGCCTTTTCGCGACATGGACTGTTCGACCTCGTCCTGACGTGTAAGGGGGATCTTGACGTCGATGCGCACCATACCGTCGAGGATGTCGGTATCTGCCTCGGCCAGGCGGTGGCCCAGGCTCTGGGTGACAAGACGGGGATCGAACGTTTTGGCGCCGCGTATGTACCTATGGACGAAGCGCTGGCAAGAGCTGTCATCGATCTTTCCGGGAGGTCGTACCTCGTGCTCGACGCGGCTTTCCGCGACGAGTGCGTCGGCGGGTTGCCCGTGGCCTTGGTGCCGGAATTTTTCCGCGCCTTTGCCGACAATGCGAAGATGAACGTGCATATCGATCTTCTGCGTGGCGTCAATGACCA